>NZ_JAHCZD010000096.1:0-437 GCF_018501175.1 Campylobacter sp. 2018MI10
CATAGATGGTTTAGAAACAAAAGAAGCAAGAAAGCTTATATCTAAAGCCTTACTTTTAGATAGATACAACGGCACAACTTGGGCTATAAAAGAAGCTTTAAGAGCCGTATTTCCTACTGCAGTGGTTAAAGAGTGGTTTAATTATGGTGGAAAGCCTTATTTTTTTAAAGTTAAAGTAAGCACAACTAATGTTAGCTTTGATGAAAGAATGCTTAATACTTTAGAAAGACTAAATTATGAATGTAAAAATGTTAAAAGCTTTTTAGAAGCAAGTGAAATAGAAATTGAAAGTAAAAATGATAGTTTTAATGCTAGTGTAGAAAAAAGCGGAAAAACTAAAGAAATCTTACCTTTTCAAACTACGGAAATTGAAAACAATCAGAAACCAAGTTTAAATGCAATGGGTGTTTTTATGTGTGAAATAACAAGAACTAATA
>NZ_JAHCZD010000097.1:0-436 GCF_018501175.1 Campylobacter sp. 2018MI10
TGCCATGCCGGTGTAGCTCGTTTGCAGAAAACATCATTGGGGATGTTTAAATTTTCATCAATACAAATGATGAAAACACGAGGTCTAGACTGTGGAACAAATTGAACAGCATCCATAACAATTGCACCAAAGTTGTAGCCTTCACCGGCTACGGACTTAGCAATTGCTTCAAAATCTTTTCCTTCATGTGAGGTAAGTGTTCCATAAACATTTTCAAGAACAATCATTGAAGGCTTTCTATTTTGAAGCCTTAATTCTTGAATTAGTTTAATGAAACCCCAAAAAGTGCCAGATCGCTCACCTTTAAGACCTGCACCATTTCCAGCCAATGAAAGATCCTGACAAGGGAAAGATGCCCATGCTAGATCAGCCGTACCCGGTAGTGAGGTTGAAGGAATCTTGTTGATGTCCTCAACCATGAGGTGATCGCCACCCC
>NZ_JAHCZD010000098.1:0-434 GCF_018501175.1 Campylobacter sp. 2018MI10
CTATAAGATTTAAAGCATTGATTTTATCTATTAAATCTTGACAAATTAAATCTTTTTTAGCTTGACTTCTTATCATTATATAATTTACCTTTTTTCCCGGTCTTCCATCAGCTTCTATGTATAAACAATCAGTTACTTTACCAACTCCAAGATAAGCTGCTACATAAGTACTCAAAGGATTATTTCCGACTTGATTTAAAGAAACATTTGTCATATTCCCAATACCTTCTGCAAAATTACCTTTAGTTGTGTAATAAGATGATAAATCGGTTATAAGTGTAGAAAAATTACTTAGTGCTTTTGAAATTTCAGCATCATCTCTCGTAGCATTTAGTTTAGGTATCGCAACTGCTGCTAAGATACCTAGAATAACTATTACGAAGATTAGTTCTATCATTGTAAAAGCTTTTTTCATTCATATCCTTATTTATAAT
>NZ_JAHCZD010000099.1:0-431 GCF_018501175.1 Campylobacter sp. 2018MI10
CTTCAACATTATCGCCAAATAAATTTCTATGAGTGATATGAGCCACTTGAGCTAATTCTTCTGGAACATTATAATTATGATTTTGTGCGGTAATTTCTACCGTTTTTGTATCAAGATTGATCACAGGATGATTTGCTCCATGTTGTCCAAATTTCATTTTATAAGTTTCATATCCAAAAGCATTACTTAAAAGCTGGTGACCTAAGCAAATTCCAAGCATAGGAATTTTAGCTTCTGCAAGTTTTTTAATCTCTGCAATCTCTTGTTTTAAAATCCTTGGCTCTCCTCACTGCTTTTAGTCAGCAGCGTCAGATATGTATACGAGATAGCATCTCAATAATCCTTCATCGTCTGACCTCTACCAAAGAATTGCTTTCTCTGCTTTTCCAAAACCATCAGCCCAGCAATAACACTCATCCCATACATCGAAA
>NZ_JAHCZD010000100.1:0-430 GCF_018501175.1 Campylobacter sp. 2018MI10
TTTTAAAAATATCCCAGAGCGTTTAGATGAAAAAGTCAAAGCAAGGCTTAAGGCTTTAAAAAAAGAAGATTTTACCAGAACGCCTAGTTTTAAAGAACGCGCCTTAATCCAAAAAGAATTTTTAAAACTCCCTCTTTTACCAACCACAACCATAGGTTCGTTTCCTCAAAGTGCTGATGTAAGATCTAATCGCCTTGCCTTTAAGCAAGAAAAAATTTCAGCTCAAAACTACACTGAATTTAACCCACAAAAAATCAAAGAATGCATACAAATTCAAGAAGAAATAGGACTTGATGTTTTAGTGCATGGAGAATTTGAAAGAAATGATATGGTGGAGTATTTTGGAGAGAATCTAAAGGGCCTTTTATTTACTCAAAATGGTTGGGTGCAAACCTATGGCACAAGGTGCGTTAAGCCTCCTGTGATTTGG
>NZ_JAHCZD010000010.1:0-75832 GCF_018501175.1 Campylobacter sp. 2018MI10
TTGTTTTTAACATATCTCTTATTTGCTTACCTAACATATTAGTTGCAAGTTCTACTCTACCTTTAGCATTTTTTATTTCATTTCTAAAGTCGTTTTGGCTATATTCATCAAATATCTTTTCAATTGAGTTTGTATTAGCTCCAACTTTTTCTTCTAAAGTATCAAGCATTTTATTTAAGACATTTTTTAATTCAATTAATTGTGGGTTTGCAGGATTTAGAGTAATTCTTGCTTTTAAATCTCCGCTTTCAATTGCTGCTGCTGTTTGAACGCTTTGTTCTACTGCGTTTGTATCTTGAGTAAGTGAGTTGATTGTTCTTTCAATGTTTTCATTAATAGCTTTAGCCATATCTCCGAACTCATCTTTAGAATTTAAATCAATCTTACTTGCTGTTTTTCTTTCGTGATTTATTAGTGCGAATACTTCTTTTAGACCTTTTTGAATGATTTCAAGTGGGCGAAGTGAGAATTTGATTAAGAAGAATAAACATAATAAAATAATCACTAAAGAAGCGAAAAATAATGTTATATTTTGTTTTAATAAAGAATTTAAAGTATCATCTATATCGCTAGTTAAATTGGTGCTACAGAATTTCCAGCCTGTTGTATTTGAATTAATACATACTGCAGTTTTTTTCATCACCTTTAAAGGTATAGCGAACTGAAATGCCATCTTTTAGATTATTTTCAATCATTTTTATAACATCATCTTGTTTTAATTCAAATTCTTCATTTGGGTGCATTACAAATTCTAATTTATCATCATAAGCAAATATTGTGTTGGTCTTAGAAAAATGTAAAGTTAAAATTTGATTTTTTAAATCTTTAAATGCCATATCTCCACCAATTACTCCAATGATTTTGCCATTTTTAATAATAGGTGCTGAAATTGTCATAACTTTTTCTTTTAATCTCTCATCAGGATAAACTTCTTTACTTAATAAAGCTCTATTGGCACTAATAGCATCTTTATACCAACCCCTACTTCTTGCATCTTGGTCTTTTACTATGTAAGGCTCATTATTAGAACTAATATAATAAAACTTACCACTATCAGCCATACCAATAAATAAAGCCGAGAAATTTGAAATTCCTAAATAATTTTTAAGAATTTTAAAAATATTCTCATCTTGATTATCTTCACTAATTGAATTTGCTAAAATTGGTGAGAATTGCTCTATAAAATTTATTCTTGAATTAAAATAAGAATCTACATAAAGCATAGTGGCATTTAAGCCGTTTTCTTTAGCTTTATCAGTAAATGATAATGAATCAGTTTTTGAACTAGAATAATTCACTAAGCATAAAATGATAAAACAAACTACAAGTGGGATAGCAATTAATGCTGGAATTTTGTTTGTTAATTTCATAATACTCCTTTTTAAAAAATTGCGTTAATGTTACAATTAAAGAATTGAATAATATTTAATAGAAAAAAAATTTTTAAATATCTATGTAGCAATGGTTTAAGCGTTTAAGGAATAATAAGAAAAATTATGATTTCAATTAAAAATATATTAATTGAAATCAATGAAATTATAAAATCTCTTTTAATTTATTTGCATTCTTAAGCCATTCGTTTAGCTTTTGATATTCATCGTTATTTATCATTTGCTTAAACTCATTTAGTTCATTTATAAAGCCATCAAGAGCATTTAAAACATTTATTTTATTTTCTTTAAAAATACTTTCCCACATTGCAGGGCTACTCTTTGCAATCCTACTCATATCAGCAAAAGAACCACCTGCTAGGTGTAAAATATTTTTCTTATCTTCGCAATCTAACACATAATTTGCTAAAGAAAAGCTGATTACATGCGGTAGATGAGATATGATAGCACTATGATGATCGTGTGAGCTTGCATTCATAAAAGTAATTCTCATTCCAATATTACTTAATAATTCTATGGTTCTATGCTGATGAAATACGCTCGTATTTTCGGTATTACACAATACACAAACAGCGTTTTTAAATAAATCAATCTTAGCAGCACTAGGACCATTATGCTCTGTTCCTGCCATTGGATGAGCTAGTATGAATTGCTCTTTTAAATCATCGCTTATTGCGTTTTGAATACTTTCTTTTGTGCTACCAAATTCTATAATTGTAGTAGTTTTTGGAATATCTTTTAATTGTTTAATAATTTCAATAATAGCCCCAACAGGAACACATAAGAAAATCAAATCACAAGTTTTAATCTCATCAAAAGTTATAATTTCATGAACTAAATTAAGCTTTAAAGCTTCTTTTTCGTGTTCTTTATTTAAATCAATTCCATAAACTCCACTAATAAATTTGTTTTTCATCAAATTTAAAGCCAATGAGCCACCAATTAATCCTAATCCAATTACAACTGCTTTCATAACTTATCCTTAATTAAGATTTATATATGCAAAATAATATAATATTTTTCTAAAAAAAGGAGTTTAAATGGTTGATTTTATTGTGATTTTTTTACACTTATTTTCAGCAATTATTTTTATAGGTTATGTATTTGTTGATGCGATTTTATGCTATGGGTTAAAACAAGCTAATGAGCTAAAAAAGGCTTATTTTAAAAGTTCAGGTATTTTATATGCACTTAGCTTTGTTGTATTAATTCTTAGCGGAATTTATCTAGCATATAATGAATATACTAATTTTGCAAATATAAATAAAATTATGTTTTTTATCAAAATAACTCTAGTAATTTTAATGCTTTTTATAACTTTTATTAGTATTTATATAGCGAGATTTAAAAACAATAAAGAACATTTTTTGGTAAAACAAGCTCATATTTTAGCCTTGATAATATGTTTTTTGATAGTTTTATTTGCAAAATTATTAAGTATTTTATGAGTAGTGAAAAAAGAATTTGAAATAAAATCTTATTTCAAATTCTTAATATTTTTAGCCTTTATTTGTAGCTAATTTGCGTCTTAGATAAGCGATTTTTGTTTGTAGTGGTAATTGTTTAGGGCAATTATCTTCACAAGCAAGTAAGCTCATACAAGCAAAAATTCCATCATCATCACCAACTAATTCATAAAAATCATCTAAAGTTCTATTATCGTGTGGGTCTTGCTCGTATCTTGCAGCCCTCATAAGTCCTGCAGCACCTATGAAATTAGGTCTCATAACTTTAGTTGCACAAGAAGCTATACAAATACCACATTCAATACATCTATCAAGCTCAAATGTTTCTTCAGCAACTGCTGGTTCAACTCTTTCTTCAATCTTAGAAATATCAGTAACTTTGTCAGTATGTATCCAGCTTTCTACCCTTTTACACATACCTTCCATCCATTCACCTGTATTAACACTTAAATCCTTAATATGCTTAAACGCAGGTAAAGGCATAAGCTCAATTACTCCATCAGGATAATCTTTAGTAAGAGTTTTGCAACCTAATTTTGGTTTTCCATTAATCATCATTGCACATGAGCCACAAATTCCTGCACGACAAACGAAATCAAAACTCAAACTTGCATCAAATTTTTCTCTAATTTGATTTAAAACTATAAAAATAGTCATACCACTAGTTTCATCTAATGTATAAGTAGCAAAATGTGGCTTGCTAATTTTACTATGTGGATTATATTTAAATACCCTTATTGTTAGTTTCCTACTCATAATCAACCCCTATTCTTTGATTAGCTGCTTTAAATCTAGCTTGTAATTCATAAGGCATAAGTGCGTCTTGGATTTCTGCTCTACTTTTACCTTCTGCTTGTAATTTTTCTGTAATTTCATCTACTTGTTTTTGACGAACTTCACTTAAAGGATTTTCAATTATATTTCCTTTTGCACCATAACCACGGAATGCTGGTGGCATTTCCATTTTCATAATATCAAGGTCTTCATATTCAACTCTAGGTAAAGTTGAGCCTTCATCCCAATAAGTCATAGTTCTTTTCATCCAATTTAAATCATCTCTTTTTGGATAATCTTCTCTATAATGAGCCCCACGGCTTTCAGTTCTAAGAAGCGCACCACGAGCAACACATAAAGCAACTTTTAACATTCTTGGAACTCTATAAGCTTCTTCTAGCTCTGGATTTGAGCAATTTAATTCTTTATCTTTAATAGCTACTTTTTTGCTCTCTATTAATAATTCTTCAAGGCGTTTTACTGCGTATTCTAATCCTTCGCCTGTTCTAAAAATAGCAACATGCTCCCACATAATATCTTTCATTTCGTTTTTGATTTCAAAAATATTATATTTACCTTCACGATTTGCTATTTCTTTTAAATAATTTGCTTCATCGTTTAAGAATTTTTGAACCACTTGCATATCAGCTACTATTGTATTATTTTTGCAATACTCAGAAAAATAATCTCCTACAATCATACCTGCAACAACGGTTTCAGCACAGCTATTTCCACCAAGTCTATTAAATCCGTGCATATCCCAGCAAGCTGCTTCACCTGCTGCAAAAAGACCTTTCATCTTTGGAGTTTCTCCATTTGGCTTAGTTCTAATTCCACCCATTGAATAGTGTTGCATAGGAAGAACCGGCGCCCAACCTTTTGGACCTTCATCAGCAGGGTCAATTCCATTAAATGTCTTACAAATATCTTGAACATCTCTTAAGTTTTTTTCAACATGAGCACGACCTAAGATTGAAATATCAAGCCATAAATGCTCTCCATAAGGACTTTTAACACCTTTTCCTTTTCTAATATGTTCCATCATACGGCGACTTACAACATCACGACTTGCCAATTCTTTTTTCTCAGGCTCATAATCAGGCATAAAGCGGTATCCATCAACATCTCTTAAAATACCACCATCACCACGGCAACCTTCAGTCAAAAGTATCCCACTTGGAACAATTGGAGTTGGGTGAAATTGAACCGCTTCCATATTTGATAAAGAGCATAATCCTGTCTCAAGTGCCATTGCTGCACCTGTTCCTTCACAAATAACAGCGTTTGTTGTTTGTTTATAAACTCTACCATATCCACCTGTTGCTATCATTGTGCCTTTTGATACAAATGCAGTTAAACTACCATCAATTAAGCTTCTTGCAACTATACCTAAGCAAATTCCATCTTTGTGAATAATTCTAAGAGCTTCCATTCTATCTATGATTTTTACATTGTGCTTAATTGCTTCGTTTGCAACTCCAAAAATCATACAATGCCCTGTAGCATCAGCAATATAGCAAGTTCTCCATTTTTTAGTCCCACCAAAATCTCTTGCGTTTATTAGTCCGTGTGCTTCTTCTTTTTCTTCTATCGTTACTTTTTGTGCGTTTATAACAACATTTCTAGGACCTTTTGTAATCCTAGTCCAAGGCACGCCCCAACTAGCTAACTCACGAACAGCCTTAGGCGCAGTTTGAGCAAACATTCTTGCTACTTCTTGATCGCATCCCCAATCGCTTCCTTTTACGGTGTCAGCAAAGTGTAAATCTTCATTATCTCCTTCACCTTTATTACTATTAGCAAGACTTGCTTGCATACCACCTTGAACCGCAGCTGAGTGAGAACGCTTAACAGGACAAATACTTAAAAGCGTAACTGATTGACCACTTTTAGCAACTTCAACAGCACTTCTAAGTCCTGCTAAACCACCACCAACTATTAAAGCATCACTAAATTCTACTTTCATTTTAAGCCTTTCTGTTTGTTATAAGCTAATACCAGCTTTTATAAATACTGCTAAATTAGCAAGTCCTAAAACTATAAAGAAAATACTAATAACCCATTTTAATTTTTTAAGAGTTTTTCTTCTAGCTCTTGCAGTATGCACATCATTTCCATCAAACCAGCCCCATTTAACGCAAAGTCTATAAAGACCAATACCACCATGAAGCTCAACAGCGAATAATAAAATTAAATAAAACGCCCACATATTATGATTTACAATTCTTTCAACTGCACCTAAAAATCTAATAGTTTCAGGATTAAAAAACATCATTGCAAGGTGCATTGAAGCGAAGAAAAACATAACAAAACCTGTACAGGCTTGAATAACCCAAAGCGTTGTATCTTCGTGTTTTATTAGTTTTGAATGCTCTCTTGCGATTTGCCATTGGCGATAAGTAATTGGTAATTTTCTCATACCAAGAGCAGCGTGAATAAAGAAAATAATAAAAATAATAAGCACCATACAAGATACTAAAGCAGGTTTTGGTGTATCAAAAATAGCCGAACCCTCAAAAAACTTAGCCGTAGCTTCAAAAAATTCAGGACTGATTAAAACGGTAGAAACAAAAAGCATATGTCCCCACATAAAAAGCCCTAGAATTAAACCAGTAGCACTTTGATAAAAATCAAGCTTAGCAGGTAAGCGTGATTTAGTGCCATCAACTCTTTTGCCTAAAAAATTTTCAATTTTACTAGACACTTTAACTCCTTTTCTTAAATTTTTCTCATTTTACTAATGTTTAACAAACGACCTACGAAAAAATATGTGGAATAATGAATTTAAACCACGGATACGCAATAAGTGTGTAAATTAGTAAATAAATAGCTCCAAAAATAGCACCTAATTTCCAAAATTCTGCACCTTTAATATAACCACTCGCAAACCAAATTGGGCTATGTCCTGTCCCATAAGGCGTTAAAACACTTATCATACCCATTGGAGCTAGTAAAAACATCATAATAAAAGACGCATCATAACCAGCAATTTTACTTGCAATAATTGCAAACACTCCAACAACTGCAGTAACATATGCAGTCCCAGAAGCAAAGAAATATCTTAATAAACAAAACACAAGTAATAATATAAATACTGCTAAAGTAGGACTAATACCACTTAATAAACTATCAGTATATTTTGATAAGAATTCTAAAAATCCAACATTTTTTAATCCACCTGCCATTGTTACTAAAGTAGCAAACCAAGTAAGAACATTCCACGCTGGTTTATTAGCTAAAAAATCATTCCAAGTAATAATATTAGTAACTATCATTAGAATAATTACAATTAAAGCAGTTGTAGTAGCACTAACTCCAAAAGTCTTTGAACCTATCCATAAAATTAGAGCAAGAATTGAAATGCTTAACATTAATAATTCTTTTAATTTAATTGAGCCAAGTTTTACTAATTCTTCTTTAGCCCAAGCACTAATTTTACTAGAGCCTTTAACTTCTGGTGGATAGATATAATAAGTTAATAAAGGAGTGATTAAAAACAAAATAATACCAATAGGTAAAAAGCATAAAAACCAACCCATCCAATCAACTACAGCAATACCTGATTTTGATAATATCTCTAAAGCTAGTGGGTTTGGTGCTTGACCTGTTAAAAATATTGAACTTGAAATACAAGTAGTAGCAAGACTTACCCACGCTATGTAAGCACCTATTTTTCTTGGTTCTTTATCAGGAGAGCTATCATACATAGCAGGAATACTTGTAGCTATTGGATAAATAGTTCCACCACTTCTTGCAGCATTACTCGGAATAAATGGAGCTAAAATTAAATCAGCAATAGCAATTGCATAGCCTAAACCTAAAGTAGATTTGCCTAATTTATTTACTAAAATTAAAGCAATTCTTTTACCAAGACCACTATTTTGATAGCCAATTCCTATCATAAATGAAGCAAAAATAAGCCACACAACAGAATTTGAAAATCCAGTTAAACCCCAATTAATTGCAGCTTCTGAAGTAATTTTTGCACCAACTTCGCCTGATTTTGCAGGTCCAACTTTAAATAATACTGCTAAAGCTATAGCAATAATACCTAAAAAAGCAGGTGGCATAGGCTCTAAGATAAGCCCTACAACTAAAGCAGCAAAAATGCTAACATAAATCCAAGCATTCATACTAAGCTGAGAATAATCAGCAAATAAATACGAAAGCAAAAACACAAGCAAACCAGCAACAACTGGTGCGATAAATTTCCACAACGGAACCTTACCTTTCATATTAACTCCTAAAATTAAGTTGAAATTAATATATTCCAAAAAAGCTAAAGAAAATCTTAATTTTTTAAATAATCATCTAACTTTAAAAAATTAATATCTATTTTTAAGCTTTAATTTAAAAACAATTTAAACTTAAAATATTTTAAGGTTAATTTTTAATCATCATTTGCATTATTAAAAGCTAAATTAGTAAAAACCAAAATTCCATTTAATATTTTTGCTTATAAAATATTCCTAATAATAAAAACAAACTTATAAAGCCGACGCTATAAAGTAATTCTACAAATAATTTGCTTGTCATTTTACTAATCTCCTTTTGAGAGATTTTATAAAAAATTATATTTTTTAAGCCAATTAATTAAATAAAATAATCTAAAAATTATTTTTTTGATACATTAAGTAACAATAATAAAGTAACTATATAATTTTTAATATTTTAAAAAGGAAAATTATGAAAAAAATAATATTAACTAGTGCTTTTAGCTTTAGTGCTTTTAGCTTTAGTGCTTTGGCGTTAGAATTTGGTAGTTTAGGTAATATACCTTTGAGTATGGGATATGCTGGAGTTGCACTTAAAGATAATGATTTTGCAGCTTATTATAATCCTGCTAGTTTGATTTATTCTAAAAATGGAGTTAATTTTAGTTTTGGAGCAAATTATAATCAAAAAAATCTTTTAGAATTATCTAATCTTGATAAATCTATAAATAAAAAAATTGAAGCAAATATAAGCAAAATAAAGCATATTTTTAATCCAAACAACAATTCAAGAGCTAATAATTTAAAATTTGGTAATTTTGGTAGTGTTATAGATGATTTTATATTAAGAAACACAAATAGCGATAATGAAGATTTAGCCTTATTAGCAAAAACTTTTAAAGATGAATTAGATGATAATTTAACTAAAGATGAACTAGACAATATAATTAGTGATTTAAAAAATAAAATGCAAGATAATGATGAATTATCTACAACAATCAAAACCGAACTAATAACTTCAACAAATAATACAAATGAAGAATTAAATAACAATGGTGTTGATACAAAATTATTAACAAATATAATAAGTGATACCGATACAAAAAATGTCTTAGATGTGATAAAGAATTCAAAAGATGGTAATGTTAATTTAGATGATTTATTGTTAGATATTGGAGATACTAAATTAGATACCTTTCTTGATGAAAATACCTTAAATGATATTGAATTAATTTATAATGCAGTTTATGACAATGAAGTTAATTTAAATATATTAAGTGGTTTAGAATATAACAATAATTTAGGGGATTTAAGTGCTTTTGCTGTAAGCTTATTTAATACGATTTCACTTAATACTTATGCTTCATTAAATAAAGAAAAAAGTAGTTTAATAATAAAAATAAAAGATGATGATAGATATATTTATTTAAAATTATTTAAAAGCAATTCACAACTATTCGTAACCAATGTAAGCGAAGAAGAATATTTAAATCATTCAGCAATGCAAGATAGTGTAAAAAATCCTTTAAATACAACAATGCTAATGATAACAGAAGTGCCAATTAGCTACGCAAATGGTTTTATAATGCCTTATGGAGAGCTTAGTTTAGGTGCTAGTTTAAAATATATGAATATTCAAGCATATCAAGTAGAAAAAGGCATTAAAATAGATATGAATGGAGTTAATTCTAAAGATATAAATATTAAAAATGATTTGCATAATGCAAAATCAACAAATACTTTTGGAATAGATATAGGGGCATTATATAGTATTGATGATTTTTCTACTGGATTGGTTATTAAAAATTTAAATAATCCTAAAATCAAATTCCATTCAAGTAGTATGAGATTAAATCCGCAAGTAAGATTTGGATTAGCATATAAATATAGTGATTTTACTTTTGCTTTTGATACTGATTTAGTTACAAACACAACTTTATCAAATAAATACAATAAATCTCAAATGTTAGGCGGTGGTGTTAAATACGAATTTAATGATTATTTTAATCTAAGGGGTGGCTTAGCTTATGATATTAAAAAAGATTATGGGACTATACTTACAACGGGAGCTAATTTCTTTAATATATTTGATATAGCCTTAGCAAGTGGATTAAAGTCTAGTAATTGCGATAAAGATATTTGCAAGGTTTCAAGTAAAGTGCCTAATTATTTTGATTTAAGAATAGGATTTGGATATAAATGGTAAAGAATTTGAATTAGGATTTAACCTAATTCAAATCTTGCTTAATCCCAACATTCAGCGTTTTTAATACCTAATTTTTTAGCGCTAAATACAGGGTCTAAACCTCTTTTCTTTTGCTCATCATAATCTTTTAAGCATTTTATTAAAATAGGACTTAATAACAAAATAGCAATGATATTTATAGAAGCCATTGCAGCCATTGTAATATCTGCTAAATCCCAAGCTACTTTTAAATCTAATTGAGAACCAATAAATACCATAGCAACCGCACTTATTTTAAAAACTAATTCGTTTAAATTGTTTTTTGTAAGGTTTTTAACATTTGCATCTGCATAGTAAAAATTACCGATTAATGAAGTTACAGCAAATAAAATAACTGCAAAAGTTATAAAATGAAGTCCCCAAGTACCATAATATTCCATCATTGATTGTTGCACCATAGGTAAAGCATTTAATTTAGTTTCGCCAGTTGATAATTGATTAATGTAACTTTGTGAGAACAATACTAAAAATCCAGAGCATGAACATATAATTAAATCAATAAATACTGAAAAACTTTGAATAATTCCTTGTTTTACAGGATGGCTTGTATTTGCTGCTGCAGCTGCGTTTGGAGCAGAACCCATACCAGCTTCGTTTGAAAATAATCCACGCTTAATTCCTATTACTATAACACTACCTGCAAATCCACCAAAAATAGCTTGAAAATCAAAAGCACTATTAAAAATCATTTTAAACACAGATGGTATTAAATCATAGTGCATAGCCATAGCAATAATGCTTAATAAAATATAAACAAAAGCCATTATAGGAACAATAATTGAGCTTACTTTTCCAAGTGATTTTGAATTTGAAAAGAATAATGCAAAAGCAACAACACTTAAAATAATCCCTATAATTATACTTGCACTACTAAAGTTATCAGGAAAATATATCTCAAATGCTGAAGTCATAGTATGGCTTTGAAGCCCATTAAATCCATAAGCATAAGTAATAATTAAAATAACTGAAAATAATTTACCAAAAAATTTATTTCCTAAGCCTTTTTCAATAAAATATGCAGGTCCTCCACGAAAACCATTTTCATCTTTACTTTTATATATTTGAGCTAATGTGCTTTCAGCAAATGCACTTGCACCACCTATAAATGCCATTACCCACATCCAAAACAATGCACCTGCACCACCAACTACAACTGCAGTGCTAATTCCAGCGATATTTCCGATACCAACCCTTGAAGCTGTTGAAATCATTAAAGCTTCAAAACTACTAACATGGTCTTTGTTGTCTTGCTTTTCTTTTAATAATGTTAAAACATTACCCATCAATCTAAACTGAGCAAAACGAGTATTAATAGTATAAATAACACCTACAATAATTAGTGCAAATACTAAAAAATAAGTATACAAATAACCATTTATTAAATCTAAAAATAAATGTATTTCTTCTAATAAACTTTGCAAACGCTCTCCTTGATAAAAATTTCAAAAAATCATTATATATAAATTCAAGCGTTTTTGGTTAATTACTTATGCTTACTGCTTTTATCTTCGCAAGCAATAATTAATCTTTCAAAAGGATTTTTTTGATTATCTGGCTTTTTAATAATGTCTTTTAAGCTCTTTGGATGTAATAAATTCATAATATCTCCTTTAAATTTAAAAAAAACGAAGTTATTATAATAAATAAAAGATAATAAATATCAAAATCATATTATTTTTTATAAATTTTAATATTTTGTTACATTTTGTAACATTTATTTTAAAAGTTTGATTTAAATTTATAATAAGTTATATAAATATAATTAAAATAGCGGCTTTAAATTATTTTAAGGAGTAATAATGAAAAAATGGAGCGAATTTGACAATCGTTGGATGTTTTCATTGTTTGGCACTGCTGTTGGTGCTGGAATTTTATTCTTACCTATTCGTGCAGGAACTGGTGGCTTTTGGCCTATTGTTTTAATGTGTGTATTAATTTTCCCAATGACTTATTTATCACATTTATTCTTATCATATTTTGTAGGCTCTACTAAAGGTGGAGATATTACTGATGCAGTGAATAAATATTTTGGTAAAGAAGTAGGAATTGTGATTACATTTTTATACTTTTTTGCAATTTATCCTATTTGTCTTGCTTATGGGGTTGGTATTACAAATACTATAAGCTCATTTATGGTAAATCAATTAGGCTTAGCCGAGCCAAATCGCTTAATCTTGGCTATTGTTTTAATTACAATTATGATGGCTGTAATGTTTACTAATGAAACTTTAGTTACTAAAGTTTGTGAATGGCTTGTTTATCCATTATGCTTAATACTATTTTTATTTTCACTTTATTTAATTCCACATTGGAAATTAGAAGTTTTAGGTGAAGTTCCAAGTGCAAAGGAATTTATTAGCACAATATGGCTTACTTTACCTGTATTAGTATTTAGCTTTAATCACTCTCCTGCGATTTCAACTTTTAGCCTAAATACATATAATGAATATAAAGAAAACTCGGACGCAAAAAGAAAGCAAATATTATTTAATAATGCTACGCTTTTATTAGTATTTGTTATGTTTTTTGTATTTTCTTGTATTTTATGTCTTGATAAAAATGAGTTTGCTATTGCAAGAGATGCAAATATTCCAATCCTTAGCTATTTTGCTAATAAATTTGATGGAAATATTATAAGTTATGGTGCTCCTGCTGTTGCATTTTTGGCAATTTTAACTAGCTTTTTTGGACACTATTTTGGTGCTAGAGAAGGCTTAAATGGACTTATTAAAAAAGTAAGCGGAAAAGCTGTTAGTAAAAATAATGCCTTTACAACTATATTTATGTATGTAACTATGATAATAGTAGCTTACTATAACCCTAGTATTTTAGGATTTATAGAAGATTTAGGCGGTCCTATTATTGCTGTAATATTATTTTTAATGCCTGTATATGCTATATATAAAATCCCAGAGCTAAGAGTTTATAAAAATGGTGCGGCTTGTTATTTCGTAGCTATTATGGGAATTATCACAATTACAAGTGTAATTTATAAGATGAACTTATGAGTAACTTAAGTATTTTTAAAATCGGCATTGGTCCATCAAGTTCGCACACAGTTGGACCTTTTGTTGCGGGAAATGAGTTTTTAAAAGGTTTAAATTTAAAAGAAATTACTAGGATAAAAGTTACTTTATTTGGCTCTTTATCACTTACAGGTAAAGGGCATTTAAGCGATATTGCTGTGGTTTTAGGTCTTAGTGGCTTAAATGTAAAAACAATAAGCCCAGAACAAAAACAAGTTGTATTATTAAGATTAAATGAAAGAAAGCTTTTATTAGGAAATGAATTTGAAATAGATTTTGATGAAAATAGTGATATTATTTTTTCTAAAGAATTTAAAAGCTATCACGAAAATGCTTTAACGATTGAAGCGTTTTCAAATAATACTTGTGTTAAATCTAAGACTTATTATTCAGTTGGCGGTGGCTTTATTAAAAGTGAAGATGAGATTAGTAAAACTAATCAAACTAATCAAGAAAAAAATTATGATTATTCTTTTGATAGTGCGACGGAGCTTTTGTGGTTATGTAATAAATATAATAAAAACATAGCCGAAATTGCAATGCTTTATGAGCTTAATTTTAATAGCGAAGAATATATAAATAATTATTGCAAAGAGATTTATGAAGCAATGCAAGATAGCTTTAAAGCAGGTGCTAATTCAAATGAACTAATCCTACCAGGACCAATCAAGCTTAAAAGAAGAGCTCCTGCATTAGCTAAAAAATTAATGCTTTTAGATGATAAGAATTTAAATCGTAAGGGTGATTTGGATTTTATAGATTATTTTAGCCTTTATGCTATGAGTGTTTCAGAAGAAAATGCAGCGGGTAATCGTGTAGTAACTGCTCCAACCAATGGAGCTTGCGCAGTAGTTCCTGCTGTGCTTTTATACTTAAAAGAGCATGTAAAAAGTATGAGTGAAAAAGACATTAGAGACTTTTTATTAGTATCAATGGCGATAGGTTCATTGTTTAAGAAAAACGCAAGTATAAGTGGAGCTGAAGCAGGTTGTCAAGCAGAAATTGGCTCAGCTTCTTCAATGGCAGCTGCTTCATTTGCCTTTAGTATGGGGGCAAGTCCGATTGATTGTTGCTCTGCTGCTGAAATTGCAATGGAGCATCATTTAGGGCTAACTTGTGATCCTGTTGCAGGACTTGTTCAAATTCCTTGCATTGAGCGTAATGTATTCGGAGCGATAAAGGCTGTAAGTGCAGCTAAAATGGCTATGGATAGAGAGAGTGCTCCTAGCGTTGGGCTTGATGAGGTTATTAAAACTATGTATGAAACAGGCAAGGATATGGATACAAGATATAAAGAAACTAGCCTTGCAGGTCTAGCTACAAATTACAAGAAATTTTGCTAAAAAAGGGCTTTATGCCCTTTTTACAATCTGTAATTTATTATTTTTTGTTAATATTAAAAATCACATCAAAATAATGGAACTTTAATGCAAAATATAAGAAATTTTTCAATAATAGCACATATAGACCATGGTAAAAGCACTTTAGCAGATTGTTTAATCACAACTTGCAATGCTATAGAGCAACGCAAAATGAGTAAGCAAGTAATGGATACTATGGATATAGAAAAAGAGCGTGGAATTACTATAAAAGCTCAATCAGTTAGATTAAATTATACTTATAATAAAGAAAATTATATTTTAAATCTTATTGACACCCCAGGTCATGTGGATTTTTCGTATGAAGTTAGTAGAAGTTTAGCAAGTTGCGAAGGGGCATTATTAGTAGTTGATGCTTCACAAGGCGTTCAAGCACAAACAATTGCGAATGTTTATATGGCAATTGAGCATGATTTAGAAATAATTCCTGTAATTAATAAAATTGACCTACCCGCAGCAAATCCTGCAAAAGTAAAGGCTGAAATTGAGCATATAATAGGAATTGATTGTTCTAATGCAATAGAAGTTAGTGCAAAAGCTGGGATAGGAATTGCTGAATTATTACAAGCAATTTGTGAGAGAATTCCTGCACCAAAAAGTAATCAAAATAAGCTAAAAGCACTAATTTATGATAGCTGGTTTGATAGCTATTTAGGGGCTTTAGCTTTAGTTAGAGTAAGGGATGGAGAGATTAATAAAAACGATGAAATATATTTAATGCACGAAGGCGTAAAGCATAATGTATTAGATTTACGCTATCCACACCCACTAAATCCAATGCCAACAAATACAATTAAAGCAGGAGAAGTTGGTATCGTTGTATTAGGATTAAAAGACATAGCGCAAATTAGCGTAGGAGATACAATAACCCTAGCAAAAGATAAAGCAACAGAACCAATTGAAGGTTTTGCTAAAGCAAAAGCCTTTGTATTTGCGGGGATTTATCCAATTGAAACTGATAAATTTGAAGATTTAAGAGATGCTTTAGATAAATTAAAATTAAACGATAGCTCAATCTCATACGAGCCAGAAACTTCACTTGCTTTAGGTTTTGGCTTTAGGGTTGGCTTTTTAGGTTTATTGCATATGGAAGTTATAAAAGAACGCTTAGAGCGTGAGTTTAATTTGGATCTAATAGCAACCGCTCCTAGTGTTACTTATGAAGTTAATTTAACTGATGGAAGCGTATTAAATATCCAAAATCCAAGCGACTTACCACCTGTAAATAAAATAGACCACATAAAAGAGCCTTATGTAAAAGCTACCATAATAACTCCTAGCGAGTTTTTAGGAAATTTAATTACTCTTTTAAATAATCGCCGTGCAATACAAACAAAAATGGATTATATAACAGAAAATAGAGTATTGCTTGAATACGATATACCTATGAATGAAATTATTATGGACTTTTATGATAAATTAAAATCACTTACTCGTGGATATGCTAGTTTTGATTACGAATTTTGTGATTATAGAGTGGGAGATTTAGTAAAGCTTGATATAAAAGTGGCAGGAGAAGCGGTTGATGCGTTAAGTATTATCGTGCCAAATCAAAAGGCTTTAAGCAAAGGTAGAGATTTAGTAAAAGCTATGAAAGATATTGTGCCTAGACAATTATTTGAAGTAGCAATTCAAGCAAGTATAGGTAATAAAATCATAGCTCGTGAAAATGTAAAATCAATGGGTAAAAATGTTACTGCTAAATGCTACGGCGGGGATATTACTAGAAAAAGAAAGCTACTTGAAAAGCAAAAAGAAGGTAAAAAGCGTATGAAAGCAATAGGTAAAGTATCTTTACCACAAGAAGCATTTTTAAGTATTTTAAAGATTGATTAAAAAAGGAATTTCAAATTGAAATTCCTAAACTTTATTTAAAGTATTAGCTAGGTTTAAGCAATCTTGCAAAGTAGGATAGTCTGAAACAAAGATATTTTTTACATTATATTTTTTTAATTCATTTTCAGTGCTTTTTCCTATTGCTATTATATTTTTTGGAAAAGTTTTGAAAAAATATTCATAATCACGCACTCCTGATGGTGCTAAAAATATCAATATATCTTCATTATTTATTGACTTTACAAAAGGCTTTAAATCCTTATCTAAAGGCGTATTTAATCTAGTGTTACTATATGCTATTACAGACCTTAGGCTAATATTATTTGAATCTAAAAACTCATCTAAATCACTTATAATATTTAAAGCCCTAAAATAAACACATTTTAAATTATTTAGCAGTGGCAATATCTCGTTTTTAAATTCACTCGCGTGAGCTGATTTGCCTGTATAAAACACATCTAAGCCTAAACTATTTAAGTATTTCGTAGTTGCTAAACCTATACTAAAAATCTTTTTATTTTTTAGATTAATATTATTTAATACACAAGATTTAACGGCATTTTTGCTAGTAAAAATACAAGCATCAAAATCATCATTAATGCTAAAATCATTAAAAATTATTTCATTTACAAAAATACTCTTTATATTTGTTTCGTTTTTTAAACCAACTACATAAATCATTCAAAAAACACTTCTCTTTCAAGTTTGCAAAGCAATAAAGCACAAGCTAAAGCACATTGATTTTGCTTATAAATCCTATCTCCAAGTAATTCTAATCTCTCGTGTAAAATCAAGCCTGTATCACTAATAGCACATATAAAAGCTACACCGCTTTTAACGCCTAAATCATCGCTATCTCCTAAAACCCCCGTGCAAGTTATAGCGTAATTTGCCTTAGTTAATTTTAATACCCCCGTAGCCATTGCTAAAGCACAATTTTGAGAATAAACTGCTTGATTTTCTAAATGAATATCTTCTACATTTAGCCAAGCTTTTTTGCTTTTATTTGAATATGTTATAACACTACCTTCATAAACACTACTTGAGCCATTAATTTTAGTAAAATTACTAGCCAATAATCCACCAGTGCAGCTTTCTGCGAAGCTTAATTTTTTGTTATTTTCTTTTAATTTTTTAATTATATGCTCGTATAAATTATCAGCAAAAATCACTTTTTTAGGGAATAATGATTTAACGGAATTTAAAAGCCCTATTTCATCTGAATACTCATTAGTATTTACTTTGACATATAATAAATTATCAAGTAGTGAATAAATATTAAGACTTACTCCATAAGGCTTTACGCTAGTATTTAATAATATTTCAGCACTTTCTAAATCCAAATCACTTATTAAAAAATCATAACTAAGTTTTGTATTATGCAAAATTTCAGGTAGATAAAACATACTAGCTTTTAATATATTAATCATAACCCCATTTAAATCTATTAAAACTGAATTTTTCTTATAATCTTTAGGATTTTCTACTATAAACTCATCATCAATTAAACTCAATTCACATTCTTTTAATGTAGCTAGGATTTTATTAATCATAGAAAAAGAATGTTCATCAGCAATTATCGTTACTAATTCATATTTTTTAACATCTATTTCTAAAAGAGTATTTAATTTAGAATCATCATCATTAAGCTTAATGATAGTATTAGCAAACAAATTCTTCTTAGCCAAACTTCTATCTACAAATTCACAAAAACTACTATTAAAACTCAAATCTTTTGTAAAATATATTAATAAATGTTTCATTTCTTATCCTTTTATTTAAAAAAGTATAGCAAAATAAGTGCATTTTAACAATCAAAAAATATTAAAGGCACATTTATGGATTATAAAGATACATTATTATTACCCAATACTACTTTTGAGATGAGAGCAAATCTTTATGAAAACGAGAAAAAAAGTTTTGAAAAATTTTCATCATTTGCATACGCACAATTAAGAGATAAAAAAGCACCTAAATTTATCCTACACGATGGCCCTCCTTATGCTAACGGGCATTTACACATAGGTCATGCTTTAAATAAAATCTTAAAAGATATGATTAATAAAACTAGATATTTTCTAGCTAATAATTCAATTTCATATACTCCTGGTTGGGATTGCCATGGTTTGCCTATTGAACAACAAGTTGAAATCAAATTAAAAGATAAAAATCCAAGTATAAAAGAAATTCACGACGCTTGCACCGAACACGCAAAAGAATTCATAGGTATTCAAATGAAAGAATTTAAAGACTTAGGAATAATTGGAGATTTTGACAAGCCTTATTTGACTATGGATTTTAAATTTGAAGCAAATATTTACAAAACTCTTTTAGAAGTAGCTAAAAATGGTTTATTAATTCAAAGAAGTAAGCCAGTTTATTGGAGTTGGGCTGCTAAAAGTGCTTTAGCTGAAGCAGAAGTTGAATATGAAGATAAAGAAGATTATTCAATTTTCGTAGCATTCAAACTAAACGATGATGCAAAAGCAAAACTTAAATCTTTAGGAGCAAATGATAGTGTTTTAAACAATGCAAGAGCTGTTATTTGGACTACTACTCCTTGGACTTTACCAGCAAATAAAGCAATCGCACTAAATAAAGATGAGCTATATGTTTTAGGAGAAAATGGTCTTATCGTAGCTAAAAAAAGATTAGAAGATTTAGCAGAATTTAATATTAAACCTGTGCTTGAATTTAAAGGAGATTTTTTAGAAAATACAAACGCATTAAATCCTTTAAACAATAATCTATCTCAATTCATAACAGGAGAGCATGTTTTAATGGATGGCGGTAGTGGTTTAGTTCATACTGCACCAGGACACGGAGAAGATGATTATTATGCTTGTTTAAGATATAACATTGAAGTAGAAATGCCTGTAGGAGATGATGGTTGTTATGATGAAAATATCAAAAGATTAGTGCCAAATAAACCTGAATTATTAGGAATGCATGTATTTAAAGCAAATGAAGTAATTATTGAATTATTGGGCGAAAGTCTTTTAAAATGCTCTAAATTTATACACTCATATCCATTTTGCTGGAGAACTCATAAACCAATAATTTATAGAGCTACTAAACAATTTTTCATAGCTATGGATAAAGAATTTTACAATGGTATGACTTTAAGAGAATTAGCTCAAAAATCACTTGATGAAGTGAGTTTTTATCCAAAAGCAGGAAGAAATAGAATAGGAACTATGATTAGTAATAGACCTGATTGGTGTATTTCAAGACAACGCTCTTGGGGTGTGCCTTTAGCATTCTTTAATGATAAATCAGGGAATTTGATTATGGATTTTGAACTTTATGAACACCTTGCAAACATATTTGAAAAAGAAGGCGTAAGAGTATGGTGGCAAAAAGATATTAAAGATTTATTACCAGCTAATTCAAAATATAAAGCAGATGAATTAGAAAAAGTTACTGATATTTTAGATGTTTGGTTTGATAGTGGCTCTACATTTAACGCTGTTTTAGCTAGTGGAAATTACGATATCAAAACAACTCAAGCTGATATGTATTTAGAAGGAAGCGACCAACATCGTGGGTGGTTTCAAAGCTCATTGTTATTAAGCGTTATTTTAAACAAACAAGCACCTTATAAAGCAGTTTTAACTCACGGATTTACCGTTGATGAAAAAGGTAGAAAAATGAGTAAAAGTCTAGGCAATGTAATAGCGCCAGAACAAATTGCAAAAAATTATGGCTTAGAAATCTTTAGACTTTATATAACATTATGTGATTATTCAACTGATGTTAAATTAGGCGAAAGCATATTAAAACAAACTAGCGAACAATATAGAAAAATAAGAAATACAATAAGATTTTTATTAGCAAATACAAGTGATTTAAAAGCTTATAATTATAATTTCAGTGATTTAGACAAAATGATTTTAAATAAAGCTAATAATGTGTTTGAGCTTTACAAAAAATCATTCTTAGAATATGATTTCGCTAAAGGTATGAATGCACTTTGCACATTTTTAAGTGCTGATTTAAGTGGTGTTTATCTTGATATTTGTAAGGATAGCTTGTATTGTGATGCTAAAGAAGATAGCAAAAGAACAGCGTCAATTACTGCAATGGCTTTAATACTTAAAAAATTATTAGTTTTACTAGCACCTGTATTAACTCATACTACAAATGAAGCTTGTGAACACGCAAACAAATTTATATTAGGCGATATTAAGAGTATTTTTGATTTAGAAGATTTTGATTTTGCTAGTAAAATCACACCGAGCAAAAACGATTATGAATATTTATTAAAAACTCGTGTTAAATTCTACGAGCAAATTGATATATTGAAAAAAGATAAAATAATCAAAAGCACATTAGAGCTAAATCTAGCTACTAATGATGAAGTGATATTAAATTATGAAGAAGCAGCTGATTTTTATTCATTAAGTAAAATTGAAGCTTTAAATAACAACGAAGCTTTGGCAAGTTTTGAAATTGATAATAAAACATACAAAATCATAAAATCAAATCTATGCAAATGCCCTAGATGTTGGAAATACTTAAGCCTAAGCGAAGAAAGCTTATGTCCTAGATGCGAAAGGGTGTTAAAATGAGCGAACCTGTTAGCTTAGAGCTAATAGTCGGCACTATTATAGTATTAGCTATAATTAGTGCTATTGGAGTAATTTTAGTAAATAAAGGAAAGAAATGATAACTTTAGAACAAGCATTAAAATTAAGTGATAATGAATTAATAGAATTAAAAAAAGAACTAAATAAATTAGCATTAGAAAACAAACATTTAGGAGCTTATGTAGAGCAATTAATCAATACTCCTTTAGATGATGTTGATTATCTAGGAGTGCCTGTAGCTATTAAAGATAATATTCAAGTTAAGGGCTGGAGCATTACAAATGGTTCAAAAATAATGCAAGGATATTATGCACCTTATGATGCAAGTGTGATTAGCAATATGAAAAAACACAAATTCGCACCATTTGGAAGATGTAATATGGATGAGTTTGCTATGGGTAATACTACAAAAACAAGCTTTTATGGAAAGACCTTAAATCCTTTAAATAATGCTTTAGTCCCAGGTGGAAGTAGTGGTGGTAGTGCTGCTGCGGTAGGTGCAAAAATAGCTCTTGCTGCATTAGGAAGCGATACAGGTGGAAGTGTTCGCCAGCCTGCTGCATTTTGTGGTTGTGTAGGTTTTAAGCCAAGTTATGGAAGAGTTAGCAGATATGGACTTGCTAGTTATTCAAGTAGTTTAGACCAAATAGGAGTATTAACTCAAAATGTAAAAGACGCTAGTATTTTATACGATGCGATTGCAGGTCATTGTGAGTTTGATAGCACTAGTGCTGATATTCAATTTGTGCCTACATTTGATAAATTAGACGCTAATAAAAAATACAAAATCGCAATTATTAAAAATTATATAGATTCATGCTCTGATGAAATAAAAACACAAACTTATAAAGCTATAGATAAATTAAAAGCTTGTGGTCATACCATAAGTGAAGTTAGCCTTGCTGATAGTAAATACGATGTAGCTGCTTATTATATAATAGCTTGTGCTGAAGCAAGTGCTAATTTAAGCCGTTACGATGGGATTAGATATGGCAATAGAGCTAAGGAATTTAAAGATTTAAACGAGTTATATGTAAATACTAGAAGCGAAGGTTTTGGGCTTGAAGTTCAAAAGAGAATTTTATTAGGAACATTCGTGCTTTCAAGTGGTTATATTGACGCATATTATAAAAAAGCTCAATTAGTAAGAGAAGTTATCACTAGAAAATACAATGAAATTTTAAGCGATAATGATTTAATACTAATGCCTGTTGCACCAAGTCTTCCAAAATCATTTGATGCGAAGACTAGTTCTGTTGAAAGCTATTTAGAAGATATTTTCACTATTTCAGTTAATCTTGCAAAGCTTGCAGGTATTAGCGTGCCTGTTGCTAAAACTGAAGATAATTTAAATGTGAGCGTTCAATTAGTAGCAAAAAGATTTGATGAGCAAAACTTATTAAATGCAGCATTAAGTTTGGAAAACGCTGTTAAATAACCTACCCTATTCTATTTTAAATTCTAAGAATTTAAAATAGATTTTAATCACTTTTAGCACTTTGCTTAATATTTATATTATGTAATTTTTATACTTTCTACCTTTTTTTATCGTAAATTAACTATCTAAATAGTGGCTAAATTGTAAATTAATAAAGTTTTTTGATATTTTTATTTAAGTAAATGCTATGATATGAAAAATATTTAAGGTATGGTATGAAAAAAACATTAGAATTCTTAAAAATACTTTTTAAGATTTTTATAATAATTGAAATAATGATTGCTATTGGCTCAATTTTAGCAGGTGTAATTTTTAGCATTGGATCAGATGTAAATGTAATTTATTCAATTATTGTTTGCTTTTTTGCAGCTAATTATTTTATTTATGAAAATTTAAGTCAAATAATAATTTTATTTTATAAAGGACTTATACTTTATCCACTAATATATCTTAAAGTTTTTATAATTATATTTTTTATAATATTTTTCTTTAAATTAAGAAAGAAATTTAATAAAAAACTTGCTTTTAAATATAGCATAATTCCTATGATAATAATATTTGCTTTATATAATTATTTTTTTAGAACCATACCTGATTATTCAAGTAAAACTCATGAAAGAATAGTAACTCTAAGTGATTATAAAAAATATCAGCAAGGCTATTGCTTAAAAGAAGATAGGATATTACCTAAAGATGAGCTTTATAAAAGAGTAGTGGTTGATCATTTTGTAAAACAACAAGAATACAAAAAGATATATACGAAAATGCGTTATAACGAAACTTGTGAGTGTGGATACTATATACATAAAGATATTAATTTAGCTAATTACAAAGATTACTTAAGAAAAAATGTTTATTCTAAAGAATATGTTAATTACGATGAATTAGAATCAGTTGATTATACTAAATATATAGTAGTTAAAAATAATATAGCAGGATTTACTAAGCCTATTATCTCCTTTGATAAAGGTGTTATTTTTTATACAGATATAGCTTTTGATTTTCAAGATGATACATATGGAATTTATAAATTATTTCTTATTGATGAATTTGATGAGCGTGAAGATAAAGAAAAAGAGTATAAATATAGACTTAGAGTTTTTAATCATGAGCTTTTATCATACGAAGCTGATATAAAGAAAAAACGTAGTTATATACGCAAATTTGATAATTGTGGTTATTCAAATTTTAATCCAGAAAAAGAAGCAAAAGAAAGCTTAGAAGAAATAAACTTTAAATAAAAGGAGAAAATATGGCAAATTTTAGATTAGATTTAAATGGTAATTTTACAAATATTATAATTATACCTATGGGGACAAAAACTCTTAATAAAAATAAAATTACAAATTATAAAACTTCTAATTACTATTTTAAATTCTTGTAAAAATTATGAGAATTTGAAATAAGGATTTAAAAATATTACAAAAAGTAACAATTAATAAAAATTAATAAAGTTTTTTGATATTTTTATTTAAGTAAATGCTATGATATGAAAAATATTTAAGGTATGGTATGAAAAAAGCATTAGAATTCTTAAAAATACTTTTTAAAACTTTTCTAATTATTGAATTACTAATTGCTATTGGCTCAGTTTGTGTAGGTGGTGTTTTTGGCATTGGCTCAAATGTAAATATAATTTATTCAATTCTTTTTTGCTTTTTTGTAGCTAATGGTTTAATTTTTACAGATTTAGGTCAATTATTTGATTTATCATATAACGCAATTTCATTTCATCCACTAATATATCTTAAAGTTTTTATAATTATATTTTTTATAATACTTTTCTTTAAATTAAGAAAGAAATTTAATAACAAACTTGCTTTTACTTATAGCATAATACCTATGATAATAATATTTGCTTTATGTAGTTATTTTTTAAAAGTTGTTCCTGATTACTCAAGTAAAACTCATGAAAGAATAGTAACTCTAAGTGATTATAAAAAATACCAGCAAGGCTATTGCTTAAAAGAAGATAGGATATTACCTAAAGATGAGCTTTATAAAAGAGTAGTGATTGATGATCTTACAAAGCAATTAGTATATAGAGATAAAGTTTATAAAAATCTTTATAATATCATTACAAGTCATAAATATAAGATACATAAAGATATAAATCTAGATAATTACAAAGATTACTTAAGAAAAAATGCTTATTCTAAATATTTTGTTAATTACGATGAATTAGAATCAGTTGATTATACTAAATATCTAGTAATTGATACCAAAAATAATACAGCTGGATTTACTAAACCTATTATTCTTGTGGGTGATGGTTTAATTTCAGTTACATTTTATTTAGATTTAGCATTTGAATTTGAAGATAATGCATATAGATTTTATAAAATTTACCTTTCTGATGAATTTGATGAGCGTGAAGACAAAGAAAAAGAGTATAAATATAGACTTGAAAAAGTTGATTATTGGCTTTTGTCGTATGAAAATGATATAAAAAAACAACGTATTTCTTATAATTATAAATTTGATAATTGTGGTTATTCAAACTTTGATCCAGAAAAAGAAGAAATTGAATGATAAAAATTATAAAAAGGAGAAAGAATGGCAAATTTTAGATTAGATTTAAATGATGATTTTACAAGCGAAATATTATCGTTATACTTATGGGGACAAAAAAGAGCTCCTAGTAAAGATGAGATTACAAATTATAAAACTTATAATTCTTATTTTAAATTCTTTAAAAAATTATGAGAATTTGAAATAAGGATTTAAAAATATTACAAAAAGTAACACAATAATTAATTTTAATAAAGTTTTTTGATATTTTTATTTAAGTAAATGCTATGATATGAAAAATAAAGGAGAGTTATGTTTAAAATATTAGCTATTTTACTAATTACAAATATTTATTCATATCAAATAAATAAGTTAAAAATAGAGCTAGATAGTATTTATAAAAGCTTTGCATATATTACAAAAGAGATAAAACAAGACCAAAATGAGTTTATAAAAATCATTAGTAATTGCAAAGATGATAATAATTGTATTATAAGTTCTTATAAAGCTAGAATAAAAGAGCTTAGCACTAGTCTTGAAAACTCAAAAACCTATCCTAAAGAACTAATAGAACATATAAAAATAATTCAAGAAAACTCAATAGAATGCAATAAAGATAACTATATGCGATATGAGCATGGACGATTTATTGATGAGCCAGAAAAATGTAGAAAATTACTAAAACTCAATAATTTTTGGCAAGATTTTTTTAGATATAAGGATATAAAAATAAAGCCAAAAATTGTAGATGCTAAGCCTTACGCAAGCCAAGAAGTAAAAGATACTCTTAAATACTGCTGGGATTTAGGGCTTGATAGAAAAGTTTATAAGTATATAAAAGATTATAGTTCAGATGATAGCAATGATAATGTCAGTTATCGTTTTATAGAAGTTGATAAAAATAATGAGCTTTATATTATAAGTAAAATTAAAGGTAAAAAATACATAGAAAAACATAAAAGTATAACTATAAGTGATGTAGTTTTAGATGATAAAAATTACTTAGCTTTATCAGGTGAAATTGGAAATATATTATTTATAGAAAAAGATTTTTGCAATCATCCTATGAAGAATAAAAATCTATTAGAACTTTTAAAAAATTCTAATAAAATGAAAATGTCAAATAAATATTACGAAGAAGCAAAAGAAACTTTTATTATAGAGTATAAGGGTAGTGATTATATTTTAAATTATCATAAATTTAATAATTTAAATCATATTAGATATGACAGTTATTATAATATAACTTTTATTGATATTTTAGATATGGTATCTAATGTAATTTATCAACCATATTCAGAAAAAACTCTTAATAGATGTAATAAATTTAAAATTTTTGGTTGTGAAACAAATCTAAAAAAGGAGAAAAAATGAGTTTAAGTGGTTTACATAGGGTAAAAAACTTTAGTAGTGAATTATATAATAATATTAAGAATAATGAAGGTTTTGATGTAAAAGTTTATCTTGATAGTAAACTTAGACCTACAATTGGTGTTGGTTATGAATTAATTTCTCATAAAAATACTTGGAGAGAACATTTTAAAACAATCAAACTTAATGTTAGCAATGAACAAGCTAATGATTTTAATAATTTAATATCTGCTTTATCTAAAGTAAAGTCTAAAGATGAAGGCAAACGTATTATTGAAAAGTATTATAACAATAAAAATAGCATAAAACTAACTAACGAAAAAGAAGCAAAAGAACTTTTTTATACTATATTGCCAGATTATAAAAAAATGATTATTAAAACAAGTAATAATCCTAATCAAGGAATTAGTGAAGAAATGTATAAATATCTAAAAGATAGCAAAGAATTAATAACTCTTATTGATTTAGCGTACAATGGGGGGTAAAAAATTAATAGGACCTGGTTTATCTAAAGCTATTGAAGAAGGTGATAGAGCTAGAGCTTGGTTTGAGATAAGATATAATTCTAATGGCGGGAAATCACGAAAAACTAGTGGTTATGGAATTGCACAAAGAAGAATAAGAACTTCAGATTTTTTTGGGCTTTATCCTGATGGCAATGTAGATGAAGAATATCATATGAAAGTAGTTAGAATGTATGCTGACTATAAAGATAAAATAATCGGAGAAGAAACCAGCATAGAAGAACCTAGTGAAAATGATGGTAAGAAAATAGGAGAAGCTTATCAAGGTACAAATAGTTTTAAAAGCCAAATCTCTACAACCCTTAAACATTTTACTAATGAAAATCAAATTAGTGGGGATATTATATTGCTTGATAATACCCATAATAAATTAGGTGAAAATACAAATTTAAATAAAAATGATTTGATTATCATTGATGGTGGAGAGCATAAGATTAGCGATATAAGCGGTAATGATATTTATTATGTTCGTAATGGTAAAGTTACAATAGACGATAAGGATGGCAAAGGTCAAGTAGTATTTAATGGCTCTACATTAGAAGGTGGTTCTTATGATGAAGATAGGAAAGCATATATAGATGCTAAAGATACAAGTATTACATATGAGCTTAAAGACAATAATGATTTAATAGTAACTAAAGGCGATAGTAGTATAACAATACGCAATTTTAAAAAAAGCGAAGATGGATTTTTAAATATTAATTTAAAGGATAATCCAGGCAAAGAAGTAGCTATAGTAATAGATACAACAGGTTCTATGGGAGATGATATAGCAACTTGCAAAGCAAATGCAAAGATTATAGCTAGTAATATCTTTAAAGAAAATTTTTATTCTAAAATATCAATAGTTACTTATAATGATAATGATATAAAAACAATTGGAACTTACACTGATTATCAAGGTTTTTTAGGTGGAATAAATAGTGTTAATTTGCAATATGGTGGCACAGAATACACTATGGCAGCTATCTTAGAAGGAATGAGTCGTTTTACACCAAATAATCACTTGAGTAAAGAAGTGTATGTAATGACAGATGAGCCTGGAGATGATAATCATAGAAGAGATGAAGTAGAAGGTAGAGCTAAAATTTTTTATGTAGCAGGTCTAAGAAATGCAAATAATACCAATAAATACGAAGATAATTCAGTAAAAATTAATTTTATAGCTATTCGTAATGAGTTTGAGCATTTTAAAGATTTAGCTAAAAATACTAATGGAATGTATTTTAATTCAAATTCAAGTGAAGAGCTTAGCGATGCTTTATTTGAATTAAGCAATATAGGAACCTCAAGTAATGATGTGATAGAAGGCAATGATAAGGATAATAGTCTTAATGGATTTGGTGGAGATGATACACTAGTAGGTAAGGCTGGAAGCGATACTTATACATTTACTGGGCTTAATTTTGGTAACGATACCATAATAGAAAGCAATTTAAATAATATTGATAAAAATACAATTATTTTTAAAGATGTAAGCTATAAAGATGTAAGATTTAAAAAAGATTTAAATGATTTAAAAATTACACTTAATAAAGATAATAGCGTAACAATAAAAGATTTTTATAATACCAATAATGAAAGTAAAATTAGTAGCATAAGCTTTAGTGATGTTACATTAGATGAACTAGCTATCAAAAGAAGCGTAAGTATGCAAGCAAACAAAGAAGCGATAATATTCTTAAAAGAAAAAGATTTTAGCTTTTCTAATTTTGCTACATCAACATTTGCAGTAGCCTATCAAGATAATGCAAGTAATATAAGCACATCTTATAAAGATGATGTAATAATAGGTAGTAATAAAAACGATGTTATATCAACCAAATTAGGCAATGATACTTTAATCGGTGGTAAAGGAGATGATAAGTTATATGGTGGATTTGGTAATGATATATATGTTTATAGAAAAGGTGATGGAAATGATTTAATCTATGACGATGGTGGGCAAGATGCTTTAAAATTACAAAATTTAAAAGCTGATGAAATATTTTTAATAAAAGATGGTAAAGACCTGCTAATAAAGTTTAAAGATGATGATACAAATAGCATAAGAGTAGCACATCACTTTGCTTGGAAATTTGGCTATCACAATCAAATAAACACAATAGAACTTGATGATAATAAATTCATCAATACAAAAACAATAGATAAACTAATAGAGCAAACTAGTGCATTTGCTAAAAATAACGGCATAGATATTCATAATATTAATCATATAAACGATGATAGATTAAATCAAATCTATATGAGTGCTTGGAATTAAGCAAATTACCCTAAATTAATTTAGGGTAATTATTATTTAAGTATTTAAAAAATATATTAATTAGGTAAAATATGTTTAAAATTTTTAAAAAATTTGATGATGATACACACGAATTTAAACCACTTTTAGTAGAGTTAGAAGATAGACCGCAAAATCCATTAGGTAAAAGTATTTTATATATAGTTTTATTTGTAATAGTTTTTAGTATTGCTTGGCTAATACTAGCTAAGGTTGATATAGTAGTAAGTGCTAGTGGTAAAGTAGTTCCTGATGGAGAAATTAAAATAATCAAACCTTTAGAAAACGGAGTAATTTATAAAATTCTTGTAAAAGAAGGTGATAAAATAAAAGCAAATGAGCCTTTAATATTAGTTGACCCAAGTGTATCTAAAGTCAATTTAGAAAGTAAAAAAGAGAATTTAAAAGCTTTAGAAGATAGTTTAAAAAGATTAAATGCACTAAGTAACGAGAGTGAATTAAAAGATGTTAGTAATGCAGAATTAAGCCTATATCAAAACCAATTAAATAGCTTTAAAAATAGCATAAACACTTATGAATTTAAAATCAAACAAACTATTAATTCATTACAAGCCAATAAAGAAGAATTAAAAAGATTAGAAATAGAGCATAAATACACAAGCTCAAAATTAAATAGACTTAGCAAGGTAAAAGATATAATCGCTTATAAAGATTATGAAAATTTATTAAAAACAAAGCAAGATTTACAATTACAAATACTTGTAAATAAAAACAAATCTTTAGAATTAGAAAATAAATTAAACGAACTCACAAAAGAACTTGAGAGTTTTAAAGCAAATTTTATTGCTAAAAATTATGATGAACTCTTAAAAACTAAAAATGAAATAGCATTATTAAAGGCAGATATAAACGCGATAGAATTTCAAAGCCTAAGGCAAGTTATTTCATCACCAGTTGATGGATATGTAGGAAAATTATTTGTAAATACTGAAGGAAGTTCTGTATCAAGCAATGAGCAATTAATATCAATAATCCCAATTGATAAACCACTTATAATAAAAGCAAATGTATTAAATCAAGATATAGGATATCTTAAAAAAGGGCAAAATGTAGCTATCAAAATAACCACATTTAATTTTCAAAAATACGGCAAACTAGATGGAATTTTAGAACATATTGGAAACGATGCTATAAAAGATGAAAAATTAGGAGATATTTTTGAAATTAAGGTAAAACCTTTAAAAAATCATTTGATAGTAGATGGTGAAACAAAAGAAATAGAACCAGGAATGCAAGTAATAGCTGAAGTAAAGGTTGGCAAAAGAAGAGTAATAGAGTTTTTCATATATCCTATTATTAGATATCTTGATGAAGGGCTTAGTATTAGATGAAAATTATTTTTGTTTTTCTTATAATGCTTAGCACATCAATAGCTAAAGATTTTTACACCATACTAGACTATGCACTTAAAAATTCTCCTATCATAAATATCGCAAAAATAGATATTAAAAGCGCTAATTATAATTATGATTTTTATAAATCATATTTATATCCAGAATTATCATTTAATGCAGATTTTAAGTATTCAAATACAAAAAGTAATGATTACAAAAGAGAGCTTTTTAGCGATTATAACAATCATCAAAGCACAATATCGCTTATATTAAAATATGATTTATTCAAATTTGGAAATGATTATTATAAAATCAAATCAGCCAAAGAGAATATTGCTACAAGTAATTACAATAAGTGTTATAAGGAATTGCAATTATCACTAGATTTATTAGAATACTACAAACTCGCACTATTAAGTGAAAATAAATTAAAAACATATAAAAATTTAAGCCTTGCTTATGAAAGTTTATATAAATTATCAAAGAGATTAAATAAAGTTGGAGAATTAGATTTAATCAATGTAAATTCTTATTTTTTGGACTTTAGCGATGCAAAAACACAGATTTTAAAACTAGAATTTGAATTAAGAAATTATTTATCATATATATCGTATTTATCAAATCTTAATATTGATAAAATAGATGATTTTAGTAAAATTGATGAAATTGCTTTAGACTTTTTAGAATTTGAAAAAACAAATAAATTTTTAGAATTAAATTCTAAAATAAAAAGCTCAATGTATGAATTAAAATCCCTAAATCAACGCCCTACAATAAGCCTTTATTCAAGATATGATTTTTATGATAAAACCAAAAATAATTATCAAGACCTTGCCGATAGTTCTAAAAAATACGGGTATTTAGTAGGAATTGGGATTAACTATATTATATTTGATGGATTTAAAACAAGTTCATCTAAAGAGTTAAAACAATTAGAAATAAACAAATTAAATCAAGAGCTAATACAAGCAAAGCTAGAATATGAAAAACAAATAAACGAGCTTATATTTTTCATACAAAACAAAGATGAAATAATAAAAACCTTAAAGATAATAAGCAAAGAAGCAAATACAAATGAGCTTTATATACAAAAACTACACAAAACTGGTGAAAAATCAAAATTTGAAGTCATAAATGCAAGTATAGAAAACTATAAAAAACTCCAAGATTTAAATGAATATATAATAAATGCAAATGCAAACGCTATTAAAATTAATTTAATAAATAATCAATTTAATAATTGTAAAAAAGGATATTAATATGCATACAGCCTTAGGTTGCTTATCACTTTGTGCGCAATTTGCAAATATATCAATAGATATTAATGCGATTTGTAACAAATACGCTTTAAAAGATAGCGAGCCAAGTATTTACGAACTAGCAAAAATCGCTAAAGATAATGATTTTAAAGTAAAAATCAAAAAGCTTAATTTAAAAAACCTTCATTTATATAAAGCACCTTTTATATTTTTGAAAAAAGATTTAACATATTTTGTAGTTTTAAAACTTGATTTTAATAATCAACAAGCTCTTATTTTTGATGGTGGAAAAGAAGCAAGGCAAATTAGCTATGAAGAATTACATAATTTATCAAGTGATAAAATCTTAATCCTAGCACACAAATTATTAAACGATAGTGTAAAGTTTGGCTTCTCTTGGTTTTATAAAAGAATGCTAAGTTATAAGGGTATTGTATTACAAATTTTATTAGCAAGTTTTGTTATGCAATTATTTGGCTTAGTTACACCTTTATTTACCCAAGTAGTCCTTGATAAAGTCTTGTTGCACCATAGTATAAGCACACTTAATGTAATTGCTTTTGCATTTTTTAGCGTTATTGTTTTTGAAAGTTTATTAAGCCTTAGTAGAAATTATATCTTTACTCATACTACCACAAAAATTGACGCAAAATTAGGCAGTGAGTTATTTACACATTTATTATTGTTACCTATGGTGTATTTTGAGAATAGAAAAGTAGGCAACATAGCAGCTAGAATAAGAGAGCTTGATAATATAAGAGATTTTATAGCCAACAAATCAGTAAGCGTGATTTTAGATTTGTTATTTAGTATAGTTTTTATTTTGATGATGCTTTTATATAGCGTGAAGCTAACATTTGTTTCATTAGCTTTTGTGATTTGCATTGCTTTAATTTATTTTTTTATAACGCCTATTTTAAGAGCAAGGCTTGAAGATAAATTCCAAATGGGAGCAGCATCTAATTCATATCTAGTAGAAAGCATAACAGGAATGCAAACCATAAAATCCCTAGCCATTGAAGGTAGTATGAAAAAATACTGGGAAGATTATTTAGCAAAATATTTAAAATCATCTTTTAATTTAAGTAATCTAAGCAATATCGCAAGCACTTTTGCTAATTCTTTACAAAAGCTTATGACATTAGCAATTTTATATTTTGGAGTAGGATTAGTAATTGATGGGAGTTTAAGCGTAGGACAATTAATAGCCTTTCAGATGTTTGCTAATCAATTTAGCGCCCCTATTATGCGACTTGTAAGCTTGTGGAATGAATTACAACAAGCTATTTTAAGCGTAGATAGATTAGGAGATATTTTAAATACACCGCAAGAGCAAACTACAAATAAACCTATATCGCTAAATCAAGTATCAGGTAATATAAAATTTGATAATGTAAGCTTTAAATATAGCCCAAATTCTAACTATGTCTTAAACAATCTAAGCTTTAACCTACAAGCAAATAAAAGCATAGGAATAGTAGGACGCAGTGGCAGTGGTAAAAGCACCATAACAAAACTCATAGAAAGACTTTATATCCCCAACGAAGGCTCTATTTATATAGATGGAATAGATTTAAGACATTTAAATCCTTATGTTTTAAGGAGTAATTTAGGCGTAGTTTTACAAGAAAATTATTTATTTAGCGGTAGTATCAAAGAAAACATAAGCCTATCAAAGCCAAGTGCATCAATGCAAGAAATAATAAATGTATGCAAAATAGCAGGAGCACACGATTTCATAAGCGAACTTAGTGCAGGTTATGATACTTTAGTAGGAGAAAGAGGCTCTGCGTTAAGCGGCGGTCAAAGACAAAGAATAGCAATAGCAAGAGCCTTGCTACATAATCCAAGGGTTTTGATATTTGATGAGGCTACTTCGGCACTTGATTATGAAAGCGAGAAAATCATCACATCAAATCTATCACTAATCAAACAAAACAAAACCTTTATAATAATAGCACATAGATTAAGCACGGTTAAAGATTGTGATGAGATATTAGTCCTTGATAAGGGTAATTTGGTTGAGTGTGGAAATCATACAAAACTAATGGAACTTAATGGATACTACGCACATTTATACAAACAACAAAATCTATAAACACTAAAACTATAAATAATTTAATAAATATTATTTATAGTTTTAAAAGAATTTGAATTATGAATTTAAAATTAAATCAAAAAATATTTTTTAATATTATTTATTACGAAAAGTAACATAATTTTAATAATTATTTTTAAATTTTATGAATTTTTATTATTTGTTTGATATAATTAATCTTATTTTTACAAGGTTAAATATGAATATAGACAATTTAAAAGATTATAAAATAAAAAACGATTATTTATATAGTTTAGAGCTTATTAGGTTATTTAATGAGATTTTTTCAATTTTACTTATTTTTATCTTGTTTTATTTTACAATAGATATTATCAATGAATTAAATAGTAAACCCGAAAAAACAATGACTGACATACGAAGAATTCAAAAAGGTTGGAGTGGTATTATTGATGGTATTTTTTTTGTTGCATTCTTTTTAAAACTTAGACAAATAAAAAGACTTAGATTTGTTAAAAATAATGATTTTTATATTAGCGTAGATAATGAAAAGATATATTTTGATACTTATGAGATAGATGAAGCAGGTGTTTTTGGTATAGCAAAGAGCTATAAGAAAGTAACTGCAACGATAAATAAAAGCGATATAGTTTTTAGATTGCAATCTAAACGACCTGCTTTAGCGTGTTCATATATATTTAATAAGGATGCTTACAATATTAAAGAAATAGAAAATAAAAGCTTAAATTATAGATTAGACTATCAGATAGCTAGAATAATTTTCTTTCCTATACTTATATTTTTTGTAATATTAGATATTTTATCAAGTTATTTAATATTGTTTTTATTAAATGGTAAAAACTTAAAAACTTACACAATATATCAAACTAAAACCAAGCTGGTTTCATTGCCTTTTGTTGATGATTTATCAGTTTATTTTTTATACACAGAGTTTAGACAAAAGTATTCTGCGATGAGTAAAGGTGGCTATGAAATGGAATTTAGAGAAGAAGCACAACCACTAGGTGAAAAATACATAGCAAAACAACAAAAGAAAATTGAAAAGATTTTAAACAAGAAAAAGGAGACATTATGACCGAGAAAAATAAAGAGACTTTAGATTTTATAAATGATGTTTTTGCAAAAATTCAATTTGTAGAAAAATCAATGGCAAAATATCTTGGGGTTAAGAATACAATATTTTTTGATATTAAAACTCAAACATTTTCTATATATATAAAATATTTACAAAATAAAGATAAAGATAATACAGCTTTAAGGTTGGCAGGTTATGTCTTTGGCAGTATAATTGATGAAGCTATATTAAATAAATCTAAAAACATATTAGTATCATTAAACAAACTAGGTATCATAGAAAATGAAACAATTGAAGCTATTATCAATTTTAAAGCTTCTGATTATTTTGAAGAAACTTTTCCTGAAGCTGCTGAAATTTATGACAAAATGTTAAATGATAAAGAGTTTGCAAAAGAAATGTTTGAAAATGCCAAGTCAGTTTTAGATTTTGATTTGATAAAGGATTATTATTCTAATGTGACTTTTGATAAATTTTGTAGTGATGTTATAGATTTACTTAGACCAAAAGAAGATGTGAAAAAAGGTAAACCTGTATTAGAAGCAGAAGTTAAAGATAATAATATAATTATTAAAGCAGATAATATTAATGATGGGATTGATTTTGCAAATAATTCTAAATTTAATAATTATGATATCGCATTAAGTGATTATAATAATTCAGTTCAAATTGAAAAAAGCAATAATTTTGTCACAATAAACACCAATAATAATTCTACTTTATCTGATGAAGATTTATTTGATTTAGCACTATTTAGTGGAGTAAATAAGGCTAGTATCAATAATGTTAAATATGATATAAAACAATTAGATAATGATACTTTAAAAGATATTATAGATTATATACCTAGTAAATCGTTTGTGCTAACTAATATTAAGATATTAGTAGGAGAAGAGATTTTATTAGGAGATAATAAAAAATATGTAGTAAAACAAGGCGATACAATCATAGATATTGCAAAAGCAAACAAAATGAGTGTTAAATCTTTAATCAAACTAAATCCAAATTTAATAGAACAAGGAAGAGTTAAATTTTTAGAAGATAAAGTATTAGTTGAAGCAAACGGAGATTTAGCAAAAATATTTGATTATAAAGATTTTGTATCAAGAACCTTTAAAGATACATTTAAAGGAGATTATAGTGATGATTTTAAAAATAGTTTATATACAAATAAAACTTTAAACATTTTCTATAATCCAATGGCTAAAGTTATAAAATACGACCCGCTAGTCCTAGACCTAAACAACAACGGCAGAATAGATACAATCACTCTTAATAATTCTAAGGCATTTTTTGACCACAATAGTGACAACATAGCTTATAAATCATCTTGGATTAATGAAGTTGATGGATTATTAGTATTAGATAAAAACAATAATAATCTAATAGATAATGGCAATGAATTATTTGGAAACTTTACTGAAATTCCAAGTAGTGATTTTAAAGCTTTAGATGCTAACAATAATCAAACCTTAAATCCTACTCAAACCACATTTGCTCTAAACGGCTTTGAAGCCTTAAAGCTTTTAGATAGTAATGAAGATGGAGTAATTGATATAAATGATAAAGAGTTTAACAATCTTAAAGTATGGTTATCCGAAGATGGCATAACGCAAATAAACGAGCTAAAGTCTTTAAAAGATTTAAACATAACTAGCATAAATCTAAACTATAAAGATACAAATCAAAAGCTTGATAATGATAACACCATCACTCAAACAGCTACCTTTATCAAGGATGATAAAGAAAGCTTATTAGCTGATATTAATTTTAGCGTTAGTAGTATAGAAAGAGTATTTAAAGACAAGATAAAATATTCAGAAGAAGAATTAAATCTAGCAAATCTTAAAGGCTATGGAGTATTAAGAGATTTAAGGGACGCTGCTTGTTTAGATACTAAATTAAAAGCATTGCTTAAAGATTATTCATTAGCAAATAGCAAAGAAGAGCAATTAAACAAGCTTGATAGTCTAATTTATGCTTGGGCTAATACTAATAAAGCTTTAAACAAAGACTTTAACCTATCTAAAACCAAAGAATTTGATAGCAATAATCCTAGCAATACTGATAGTATAAGGGATTTATGGCTTACGCCATCACAAGCTAGAGAATATGCTAATTTTACTATTAGCGAAAGTTTAAAAAATGAGTTTAATGAGCTTAAGCAAAAAATATCAATTATTAATTCATTTTTAGGCGTTAATAATCAAGATTTTTATATAGCTAGTTTAAATGAGTTTAACGAGCTTAGAAATAGCTTTAATAATACTTATGATAGTTTAAGAACTTATGTTTATAAGGGATTGTTATTTCAAACAAGATTAAAAGAATACTATGATGAAATAAGCATTACTAGCTACGAAAACAATGGCTCGTATGAGCTTAAATTAGATTTTTCTAAAAGTATAGAAAAATTTAAGGCTATTAATGAAACAAATCCTAAAAAAGCTTTCGTTGATTTAGCTGAGTTTATAACAAGCTTTAAAGATATAAATTCTTTAAATGATTGTGTAATATTGCTAGGTGATTTTATAAAAACAATGAATAATTATACTTTAAGTGATTATTTAAAACTTTTAGATGAAGATACTATAAATGCACTATCAACTCAAACAGGAACAAGTGGTAATGATACATTAGTAGGGACAAATTTATTAAATGGTAAAGATACTTTATATGGACTTGATGGTGATGATACCTTAATCGGTGGAATTGGTGATGATACTTTAGTAGGTGGAGCAGGCAATGATACTTATGTTTTTGATAAAGATTTCGGACACGATACTATCATAAACTACAAATCAAATCTAAATGATATAGATTGTATTAAATTTAACGATGCAAGCATAAATGCCAATAATTTAAAATATGTAAGAAATTATGATGATTTAATGCTGATTAAAGATGATAATAATAGCATTAGAGTTAAAGACTTTTTTGCATATGAAGATTTAAGAAATACTATTGATGAAATCAAATTCGCTAATAATACAAGTATAAATAAGGATGAGATAATTAATAGAGTTTATACACCTACAAATGGTGATGATAACTTTACAATGTTTTTTACAAATAAAGATTATGTAATAACTATGCTAGATGGCAACGATACCATAATCACACATAATGGAGATGATATTATTGATGGTGGAGATGGAGATGATATCATAAGAAGTGGAGCAGGAGATGATATCATAAATGGTGGCAATGGTAATGATGATATTTATGCAGGAGATGGTGATGATATCATAATAGGCGGAGCAGGAGATGATATCTTGCAAGGCGGTATGGGGAATGATAAGTATATTTATAAAGGAGTTTGGGGGAAAGATACAATAATTAATCTTAGAAATGATAATGCTTATGATGAAATAATCCTAGATGTTAGCTCATCATTTGTAAAAATTACTAGAAATAATGATGATTTAATAATAAACAAGCTAAAAAGTGCTGGTTGGTTTAGAAAAGTGGTTGATGAAAGTTCATCTATAAAAGTTGTAGATTTTTTCAAAAAAGATTATGATATATCTGCTTTAGTATTACAAGATAAGACTTTAAGTGCTAATGATTTAAGACAAATGGTATTAACTCCTACTTGGGGCAATGATACTTTAATTGGAAGTGAATATAGCGATAAAATATATGGCTTATTTGGTAATGATACTTTAATTGGTGGTAAAGGAGATGATTATTTAGACGGCGGTGCTGGAAATGATACATATATCTTTAATAGAAATGATGGAAATGATTATATAAAAGATGCCTTAGGATATGATACTATTAAATTTAATGATATTAGCTTTAGTGAAGTTGTGCTTAAAAAAGATGTAGATAATCTAATCATCAAATATAACAATAATAAAGATAGCGTTACTATATTAGGTAATTTTGGGATAGGATTTAATAAGATTGAAAAATTTGTTTTTAGTGATAAAACTTTATGCTATGATGAGTTTATAAATACAGCCACAAAAGAATTACCAAGCTATGAGGATTTGGTAAATAAAGTGATTAAACCTGATTTATCATCTTATTTAAAAAACACAGAAAGACTAATACAAGATACGAATGCTTACTCGCCTAATTCATCTGGATTTATTACATATACAGATGATAAAAACAACAATATTCAAGTATATTTATAAACTAAATCCAAATTCTTTAAGAATTTGGATTAGGAATTTGAAATTAAATTAATAATTATTTTTAAATTTTATGGATTTTTTACTAAAACTTTATATTATAAAAAATTAATTAGCAAGTTAAGGCATTTAAATGTTTTTTTATAAAAAATGTGAAGTTTGTAAAAATAAAATTCCTTTACCTAAAACACATGTTTTTGATGAAGATTTAGGATATATAATGAAATGCGATTATTGTGAAGCTATTTACAAACACCAAACAAGAGATATTTTAGGAATTTTGATTTTTATTTGCAATGTTTTTGCTCTTATTTTTAGTATTATTTTAATGTATGTGTTTTATTGTGTTATAGCTAACGAACTTATATGTTTTTTTATCTTATTATTTTTGTATGGTTATTTTATGCATGTATTTCACATATTAATTATTGATAAATATGTTTTAACTAAAAATACTAAAGAAATTTAATATAGACAATATCGCATCACTTCCTATAAAAAATAACATATTAAGTCTTGCTATGGCTTTTATATCTACTATTTTATTTTATTGTTATATAAAATATAAAAGCAAAAAATAATAACTTTTAATTCCAACTATTTTTACAATAAAACATTTTTAAATTTATTAAAATCCTAATTTAAATTCCAAAATATTTTATACCATCAATTAACCTTATTGTTTAAAAGAATTTAAATAAACTTATTTGCTATACTAAACCATAAAAGTTGTTTTATATTTGGAGCGATAAATGTATTCTAAGCTGATAGAGTTTATAAGAAAATTATTGTATTGTATATTTGCATTGCTTTGCATACTATTTATATTATCTATTTTATCCATCGGCGCTTTTACAATAATAGAATATTATGTTACAAAACCTTACGATTATAGTGATTTTGTTAAGGTAACAAAAGAATTAAAAAAAGTTGAAGAAATTTTATTAAAGCAAGGATATAAACCATATTATGATTTTGGTGATAAAAGAACATATAAGGTAAATTACAATGAACTTGGATATGGTTGCATTATTGATGAGTTACAAAAACAAGAATACGCTATTCAAAATTTTTTTGAAAGATATCCACATACGCAATTAGAAAAAATCAATAATTATAAAAGTATAGATGAAATAAAAGAAATAAAAAAATTTAGCAAAGATTTATTAAAAACTTCACAAATCTATGAATTTAATTACGAGCTAACAATTGATGGTTTTGAGCATTTTTATGATAAAAATTCTTTTATTTTTAAAGATGGAAAATTATTTGTAAAATATTATTACTTTAATTTTAATAATAATTTGCTTGAAGAAAATTATGAGTTTTTAATAGATGATTGTGGTTATATTGAGCGTATGTAGTAAAAGAGTTAGTATGAAAGTAATTAATAATTGTTAGGATTTTAAATGTTTTTTAGAATAGTTAAATTAATATTTGTTATAAGTTTATTATGTTTAATACTTGCTTTATGTTATTTTGCATTAACTTATAATTTTATAAGTAATAACACCGACCCATTAGAAGAATTTAATGAGCTTAAAACAAAATTATATAGAATTGAAGCAGACCTAAGTGAGAATAATTTGAGCTATTATGATTTTAATACTGATAAAACTTATAAAATAGATTATAATAAATTCGGCTATAAGTGTAAAATTGAATACCTAGAACGACAAAAACTCGCTATAAAAGATTATTTTAATCGTCATACAAATGTAGAAAAATTAGAAAAAGTTCAAAATTATAAAAGTATAGATGAAATAAAAGAATTTAGCAAAGACTTATTAAAAACTTCAAAAATAAATAAATTTAATAATGAGCTAGTAATAAAAAATGATAAATATTTTTATGATGAAGCTTCATTTGTTTTTGAAACTGAAAGATTGTTTGTGAAGTATTATTACTTTGATGAAAATAATGATTTTAAAGAAGTTAGTGAAGAGTTTTTCATAGATAGTTGTGGTTATATTGAAAATAGATATAAAGCAATAAGTTCTAAAGGTAGATTTAGATTATAAAAACTATAAATAATTTATAAATATTATTTATAGTTTTAAATGAATAAAATTATTTTAAAAGATTTGATAATTTATCTTTAACTTCGTTTGAGTTTAATTCTAGTTTTTCAAGTGTTTTACGAGCTCTAAATTCTACTAAATTATCATCAAGTTTTTTACCCACTACAATAGCATAAGGTGTGCCTATTAACTCATAATCACTCATTTTTACACCAAAACGCTCATTTCTATCATCTAATAAAACCTTAATGCCATTAGCCAAACAATACTCATATATATCATTTGCAAACTTAACTTGCTCTTCATTTTTAATATCTGATATTATGATTTGTAATGTAAATGCTGAAATATTTTTATCAAAAATAAGCCCATAATCATCATTATTGCATTCAGCAATTACTGCTAAAAGCCTACTAATTCCTATACCATAACAACCCATTATAAAAGGTTTTGCCTTACCATTATTATCAAGATAAGTTGCATTCATAGCGCTTGAATACTTATCGCCTAATTTAAATATATGCCCTACTTCAATGCCTTTTGTAATTTTTAAAGCTTTATTGCACTTATGGCATTCATCATTTTCTTTAACCAAGCTTAAATCATAAAAACGCTCTTGTAAAAAGCTAGTTACCTTAAATCCTACATAATGATAATCTTTTTCGTTTGCTCCACAAATTAAATCGCTTTCATTTTCTAACTCACTATCTATGAAAAATCTAACAGGACAATCCTTAAGCCCAATAAATCCTGGAACTAAATTAGCCTTTATTAATTCTTCTTCACTTGCATCTACTAAATCAAGTGCATTAGCTGCATTTAAAGCCTTAGTTTCATTTAGCTCATCGCAACCTCTTATAAAATATACTATGATTTCTTCTTTATCTACATATATTGCTTTTTTTGCTACTGCTTTTATGAAATTATGCTCTTTGCATTTAAAGAATTTAGCTAAATCTTCTATGGTTTTTACATTTGGAGTGTGAAATTTTGCAAAATCAGCTTCTATTTCTTTAATAAATTTTCTTTTAGCTCTTTTTGCTGTTTCTATATTAGCACAATATCCACATTCACAAATAGCCAAATCATCTTCTCCACTAGGACTAATTACCATAAATTCTCTTGAACCACTTCCACCAATTGCTCCGCTATCTGCTTCTACAATCGCATAATTTAACCCTAATTCATCAAAAATTTTACAATACGCTTCTTGCATATTTAAAAACTCAGCTTCTAAAGACTCAAGCGAATCATGAAAACTATAAGCGTCTTTCATAATAAACTCACGAGCTCTAAAAAGTCCAAATCTAGGTCTTGCTTCATCACGGAATTTAGTTTGAATTTGAAATAAATTAATAGGCAATTGTTTATAGCTTGTAATTTTTCCACGCACAAGCGCAACTATTGCTTCTTCTGCTGTCGGACTTAGGATAAAATCATTTTCTTTTCTATCCTTAAACCTTAGCAATTCTTTACCAAATTTAGCACTTCTTCCACTCTCATCCCAATAATTTAACGGGCATACAAAACTAAGATTTAAATAGTTTGCTCCTGCATTTTTCATATGCTTAATTACAATATTTTTAATATTTTCTAATACTTCAAGCCCTAATGGTAAATAACTATAAAGTCCTGAGCCAAGTTGCTCTATATAAGCTGCTCTACTAAGTAAAATATGACTTTTTAAGATAGCATCTCTTGGTGCTTCTTTTGTCGTTGGTGCGTATAATTTTGAAAATCTCATTCGTTTTCCTTCACATTAAATAAATAATTTAAACTTTGCGTTTCTAAACCTTCATCATCAATATTTTTAAGTCTTATTGTAGGTTCGTGCAAATAAGACTTCATAACTTGTTTTGCGAATTTCAATGCTTCTTCATTATCACTATTTTTTAAATAACCTTTCTTAATTGCTATTGCTAATTCTTGATTTATGATTTCATCTGCTCTAATTCTCATAGCTTTTATTATAGGAGTTACTTGAATTACATTTAAATCCTTATAAAACTCATTAACCATTTTTGCAACTACACTAAAAGCAATTTTTGCTTCTTCATCTTTAAATTGCATATTTTTCTTAACTATTTCATTTAGACTATCAACGCTAAAAACTTCTATCAATTCGCTATTTTCAAGCTCAATATCTCTTGGCACAGCAATATCAAAAAAATACCTTTTAAACTCAACCGGACTTATAATATCTTTAGTAATTATAGGTTCATTTGAACTAGTAGCACAAAATATAAGCTCATAAGAATTTAAAATAGAGATTAAATCTTCATAATCTAAGCATATTAAATCTAGTTCATTTGCTAGTTTTAAAGCATTTGCTTTGGTTCTTGAAATTATCGCAATATTTCCTTTTGTATGATTTAGCAAGTGTTTTGCAGCTAATTCTATCATCAAACCACTTCCTATTAAAAGGATTTTTTTAGTTTTAATATCACAAATCTCTCTTGCTTTTGCTACTGCAACAGAGCTTACTGATACAGAGTTTTTTGAAATAGCGGTTTTATTTCTAACCATTGCAGCACATTTAAAAGAATAATTAATCGCTACTTCTAAATTAGGAGAATAATTAGCACTTTGCAAGGCTTGTTTTAATTGACCTGTGATTTGAGTTTCCCCTATTACAAGGCTATCAAGTGAACTTGAAACACTAAAAAGATGATGAATAAACCCACTGCCTTCGTAAATATCAGGAGAATTTTTGATAAGTTGCTCATCAATCTTACAAATTAAACATAAGCACTTTATTATGTATTCATAAACACCCACTTGGTTTTCAATATAACACATTATTTCTATTCTATTACAGGTGCTTAAAATCACGCATTCTTCTATGTAATCATTAGCTAAGATTAATTTATAAATTTCTTTTTTCTTAAATTCATCACTTAAAGCTAGTCTTTCTCTTACTTCAATACTTGTATTTTTATGAGTAAAACTAACGCTAAAATAATGCATCAAAACTCCCTAAAAATCATTTTTTTAACGATTTCTTTTAATTCATCGCTACTTGCGTATTTTAATGCAAGTTCTCCGTAATTTTTAGCTTCATTTATACTTGCATTTATTAAATCGTATTTTAAAAATTGCTCTTTTATCCACGATAATTCATCTTTGCTTAAAGTCTTACAAAAATAAGACCTTAGTCTTGCTTTATCATCGCCTTGCAATTTTTTATCTAGCATAATGTATGGAAGAGTAACTTTGCCTTCTTTATAATCATTTAAATTTGGCTTTCCTAAAGTAGCTTCATCTTGAGTAATATCTAAAATATCATCAACTATTTGAAAGGCAATTCCTAGATTTTTACCAAATTCTTTATAATCATTAGCGTTAGTATAATTAGCTAAAAGTGCTGCTGCATATGCACTTGCTTCTATTAATGAAGCAGTTTTTTTATAAATCATTTCATAATATTTGCTCTCATCTTCATTAAAGCTTTCTCCAAGCTCTACATCAAGCAATTCGCCACTACTAAGTAAGGCAACTGCACGACCAACACAAGCTGCTATTTCACTTTTAAAAGAGCATAAATTATAAAACGCAATTGAATATAAAATATCGCCTAGCATAATAGCAGTTTTATCGCCATAAATTGCATTAATACTTGGAGCATTTCTTCTAGTTAGTGCTTCATCTATTACATCATCGTGCATAAGTGATGCTAGATGAATACACTCAATTACTGCACATAATTTATAAGCTTCATCACTAACTCCAGCTATTTTTAAAATCAGTTTTGAGCGTAATCTTTTGCCGTGATTTACCTTGGCTAAATACTCATAAATACTAGGATGCTTTAACTCTTTTATAAATTCATTTATATAAAAATCTATCTTTTCCATACTACTTCCCTTTTAAATTCTTATTAAACTCAATATCTACTCTTCCATCGTTATCAATAACTAAAACCTTTATTTTAGCTTTATTATCTTTAAAATCCTTAAATTCTAAAAAAAGTGTAACTTTATCAATGCTAGGATTTTTGTAATTAGGCAAAATTTGTTCTTTAACAAAATCAAGCCCCCTTCTAAGAGATAATACATATTGTTTTCTATAATTTTTATAATCTTTAAAATTAGTTAGCAAAATCAAATTCGTATTATCAAAATGCGTCCATCTAAAGGCATATTTTTGCCATTTTTCTTCACCCTTAGGACTTATGAAAAACCATTCTAATTCATCTTTTTTTAAAATATATTCTTTTTCATAAGCAAAATTAGGCACACCCGCAAATAAATTAATACTAAAAAAAATCAGTATTAAAAATCTATAATATTGTTTGGACATTCTTTATGATAAACCCCAGCTGCGTCATAATATTCATTACAATCTTCATAATAATGAAGTCTAATTCCATCTTTACTAGCACACGAGCTAAAAATAATAGCTATTAAAATAATCAATTTTTTCATGCTATCAACCATTGAAATAATTTTTTAAGCTCTTCACTTTCACTTCTTCTATTTTTATGCTTTTTTCTCCATTCATAAGGATTTTGAGCGTTTTTATCTATCCATAAGCCTTTTAATTCTTGTCTTGCTTTTAACTCATCGCTTTTATACATATTTGTATAATAAGAATACGCCCAAGCACAACCTTGCTGAACTACATAGCGATTTATATCTACCTCATCTAAATATACAATTGCTATGGTTCTTTTATATTTATCTTTGCCTTTGATTTTCAAATCAACCTTTTTGCCAATTATTTTAGATGACAAAACCCTAGTACAATATGCACCAAAATTCTGACTTGTTTCAGGTGCGTCAATACCATATAATCTAACTTTTGTTTTTTTCTTGCCTTTTCTTACTTGAATAGTATCTCCGTCCATTACTTTTGATACAAAATACTCTCCTGCAAATAGATTAATACTTAGCAAGAATATCAAAACAAATCTCATTATTTAGCTCTTACAATTTTATTTAAAAATGTGAAATTTTCTTTAATTTTAAAATCACTTTCAATAGATTTTGCTAATTTTTCTAAAGAAGATTTAAAATCATCAAATAAATAATTAGCATAAGAACCTGGATTTGGATTAATCTCATTTAGATAAATCTCATTATCTTTAATAAAAAAATCACATCTAATTAAAGCACCTTTAAACAACGGCAAATAAAGTCTAGTAAAAGCGTCTTTTAATTTATTTACTAACTCATCATTAAGTTTTACTTCTTCTATTTTTTCTTGTTTAAAGCTTAGATATTTTTGGTCAAAATCTAAATGACCATTTTTCTTAGGCTCTTCAATCTTTGAAAATACAATTTTTTCGCCATCAAAAAATCCTGCTAGATTTACTTCTTGAATATTTTCAATAAAAGGCTCTGCTAAAATCTTGTCATCAAATTCATACGAGCTATCATACGCATAAGCAAAATCTTCTTTATTTTTTACTATATTTATACCTATACTACTTCCAAGCCTAGCTGGTTTTAAAATAACAGGTAGTTCAACCTCATCATTTTTGCTTTCTAATAATTTATAAGCAATTGTTTTAACCCCTACTTCATTTGCATAAAGTTTAGTTAAATGTTTATCAAAACTAAGCACACAAGCAGCAGTTCTAGGGCCTATGTATTTGATATTATAAAAATCAAACATAGAAGCTAATTTCCCATCTTCGCCATCTTTTCCATGAACTATATTAATAGCTATATCAAATTCTACTTTTTCTTCGCCTAAAAGTTTTTTAAGATAAAAGCCACCTTGTTTTAATACTAAAGGCTTAAGGTTTTTAAAACCGCCTTTTGCAAAATAATTTGCATTCATATTATTTTTATCTATTAGATAAAACTCATTATCAAAACTAACATAAATAAAAATTACATCATCTAATAATTTTGCCACAGTTACAGCACTTACTATGCTTATTTCATGCTCGTAAGAATTCCCACCAAAAACCATTGCGTATTTCATTTATTTTCCTTAACTTAATTTTTTAAGAGCTAGTTTTATTACTTCGCTAACACTATTTGCATTAATATCTTTTAAAGCTTTAATCACAGCTTCTTGTTTAAAGCCTAAAGCAAGTAAAGCTTCACTAGCTTCGTAATAATAATTATTCTCCGCACTTATTCCTAATTTGATTATTTTATCTTTTAATTCTAATATTAATCTACTTGCACTCTTAGCACCAATTCCTGGAGCTTTACATAAAGCTTTTGCGTTTTCGTTAATAATAGCACTTTGCAAACTCGCTACATCCATTGATGATAGAAGTGCCATAGCACTTGTAGCACCTATGCCATTTACTTTTATTAAGGCTTCAAATAATATTTGCTCACTTTCATCTAAAAAGCCATATAATTTATTTGAATCTTCTTTAATAATTTGAGTAATTAATAAAGCTACTTTATCTCCTTTATTAATCCTAGCAGCACTTAATAAGCTAAGATTTATTCCATACCCTACTCCATAAGTTTTTAAGATTATAAACGCAGGAGTTTTTTTAATAACTTCACCTTCTAAATAAACTATCAATAATCTTCCTTTTCTTCCATAAATTCATCTTCGTAATTTTTAACTTCTGTTCTTTTTAGCTTTACTATTTTTGCACTTTCTTCATCACCTATCATAACTCTTTCTAATTTTAAACAATATAAATCTTCATATTCTTTAGTATTATAAGTTAGCTCAATATCAGGATAAAGTAATTTGAATTTAATTTCATTTAAATTCGCCCATCTTTTAGTATTTATAACCTTTGCTTCATAGACTTTATTTTGCAATCTTTTTAAATCATCTTCTAAATCTTTATGCTTATCTTTAAAATCTTTTAATTTAGTAATTAAATCATTATATTCAAGCACAACATTTTGATAATCTCTAATTTTTTGCAAAAATGCAGTAGGTGGAATAATATTACTTTGTTTCATCTCTGCTAATCTTTGTTTAATTTGCATAATACTATCTTTATTAGCGTCTATGATTGATTTTTTACTATCTATAATTTTTGGTAAAGATAATAGATTTTTATTTACTTCGGCTAATTGACCTAAAGTTTTTTCAAGACTTTTAACAATTATTGGAGATTTACTAGCACTTACTAAGAATTTGTTATTTTCTCCTAAACACTCTTTAACAACTGCAATATCACTAACTTCTATAGTTGTATTAGTTGTAAGCGTATCTATCATTACTTTATTTGCTATGATTTTACCGCCTAATGCGTGTTTTACTCTTACATTTTTTCCTACAATAACGCCATTTTCAAGCCTATTTACTTCTATATCTTCGCCTTCGCAATAACCCCTATGCACTTCTATATTGATTTTTTTCGCATAAATCTTACTTTTTGAATGAGTTTGTCCACCTATATTTGCAATCTTTGCTTTTACTACTGAATTTTGAGCGATATTTCCTTTTACATTAAGTGTGCTTACTTCTATACTAAGATTTGCCCCTACTGCGTCTTTTAAATAATCTTGTTCATCAACATTTAAAGTAATATCTTTATTAATACCTGCATCAATTGAACCTGTTGTTTTAAATTCCACAGCTTGAACGCTAACACTATCTTTTATATCATACAATTTATCTCTATAAACAAAAGTTACATAGCCATTTATATTTGCATAATACTTTATACTCAAATCATCTTCAAGCATTCTAATATTTTCACTAACCTTAAAATCAGGCTCACTTATAATATTAGAATTAGTAGCGTTAATGATATTTCCTTTTAAATCCTTACCATTAACAGCTTTTATTGGTTTAATAAATTCAATTATTAATTCATCTTTACTAATAGCATTTATAAAACCACGCTGAGAATAATCAATTTTAGCATTTTCATCTACTTTTTTATCTTTATAATAAAGCTTGGTTTCTGAATTAATAGCATTAATTGGCTCAATCCCCTTAGCTAAAACTATACTAGCTTCCATAATTTGCTTACTCTCAAATGCCTTTAGCATTTTTACAAGCTGCTCTTGAAAAGTAAATTCTCTAATGCCTAGTAATAAACCTGCTTTTATAAATTTTTTATTAATTAAATCTCTAATATTTTCTATATATTCAGCAAATTCTATTTTATCATCATAATTTATAGCACTAAAATTTGCTACTACCTTAGTAAGATTTTTATTTGTTCCTATCTTAAAATCAATTAATGGAACAATATTGTCTATTATTTCTATTTCATATATTTGTTTAATTTCCATATCGTCATTAAAGAATTTATCATCGTTAAATACTTCTAATTCGTGTTCTAAAAGAGTTTGAGACATTCCATCTTTAGTGATTATTGTCTCATAATGAAGAACCTTAAAATCTAAATTATTTATATCTTTTCTATATCTATTTGCATAATTTGTTAATTCATCATAAGGTTTATCTGTTTTGATTATGTATTTTTCCAAATTGTAAAGCCTTTATTTTTTTTCGTTAATATACCTAAAAATAAATTAAAAAAGTAAAATGAATGAAACAAGAACTAATAAAAAAATATTTTTTCAATATTTTTGGTATTTTAATATCAAGAATAAGTGGCTTTTGTAGAGATTTTTTACTAGCTAGATTTTTAGGGGCTAGTATTTATTCTGATATATTTTTTATAATGATAAAGCTTCCGAGTGTTTTTAGAACCTTATTTACCGAAGGCACATTTAATCAAAGCTTTTTACCAAATCTAGCCAAAACTAATCGTAAAGGCGAATTTTGTGTAAAGATACTTATAATTTTTATAGCTATACTTAGTTTAATAGCCTTAATTGTTTTTATGTTTTCTAATATCTTTACTAATCTAATAGCCTATGGTTTTGATGATGAGATAAAAAAAATATCAGCACCTTTAATCGGGCTTAATATTTGGTATTTAGTGATTATTTTTTGTGCTTCGTTTTTTGCGTCTTTACTTAATTATAAAGGTAGATTTTTTATAACTAGCATAAGCGCTTCTATTTTTAATTTTGCCTGTGTAGCTGCTCTTTTAATATTTAAAGATTTAGAAAAATTACAATTGCTTAAAATGATTACTTATTTTATTTTAATAAGTGCTTTTATTCAAGTAATTATTTTAATGATTGCTTTAAAAGATAATAAAATCTTTCATTCTATGATAATTTATGTAAAGAATTTAAATCATAAAAATAAAAAAACTTCTCTTAAAGGCTTTTTTAAAAATTTTAGCTCATCTTTAATTGGCTCATCAAGTTCGCAATTAAACTCACTAGTTGAAATTGCTCTAGCTAGCTCATTAGCTCACGCAAGTATTTCATATCTTAATTATTCAACTAGACTTTATCAACTCCCACTAGCCTTAATTGCTATTGCTTTTACTCAAGTATTTTTCCCAAGCTTAATTGCTTATATTAAACAAGGAAAAATTCAAAATGCTATTTTAAGTATTCAAAAAATATTTGAATTAATGCTACTTTTATTAATACTTGCTGCATTAACAGGCTATATTTTAAGCGAAGAGATAATTAAACTCTTATTTGAGCGTGGAGCATTTACAAATGAAAACACACTTGAATGTGCTAAAGTCTTAAGACTTTATATATTATGTATAGTTCCACTTGGAATTTCAAAATTATTTTTAGCTTGGATAAATGCAAATTATTTACACTCAATTGCTGCTAAGATTTCAATAATGTCTTGTTTTATAAGTATAATTGCAAGTTTATGTTTTATAAAAGATTTTGGTATTTTAGCCTTTTGTATAAGTGCTAATATTTCTGCTTGGTTTATACTACTTGCTTATCTTTTTGTGTTTTCTTATGCTAGATTTTTTAGTATTTTAAGACCTAGCGTTTGCTTAGGAATTATCTTTATTAGTGTAATATTTGCTTATGTTTTAATATATTTAAAAGGATTTTTAAATGCAATTTTTTAACTCACAAACTAGAAAAAAAGAAGAATTTACATATAAAAATGAATGTATAAATATATATGTTTGCGGTCCAACCGTTTATGATGACGCACATTTAGGTCATGCAAGGTCAAGCATAAGTTTTGATTTATTAAAAAGAGTAATTAAAGCAAATGGTTTTGAAGTAAAATTAGCAAAAAATTACACAGATATTGATGATAAATTAATCAAAAAAATGAATGAAAGTGGCAAAAGTCTAGCTGAAATTAGTGAAACTTATATTAAAAGTTATGAAGCTGATATGAAAGCTTTAAATGTTTTAGAGCCTGATATTAGCCCAAGAGCAACTGAATATATTAATCAAATGATTAGTTTTATTGAAAAATTGCTTGAATTAAAATATGCTTATAGATTAGATGATGGAATATATTTAAATACAAGTTTAGATAAACTTTATTTAAGTATTTCAAACAAACCTCAAGATGATACTATCTCAAGACTTGAAAATGAAGTAGATAAAAAGAATGCAAGTGATTTTGTATTATGGAAATTTGATGAGAATTATTATAAAGCAAGTTTTGGCACAGGTCGTCCTGGTTGGCATACTGAATGTGTTTGTATGATTTTAGATATTTTTCCTAAATTACACATTCATTGTGGTGGGGCTGATTTGTTGTTTCCACATCACGAAAACGAAGCTTGTCAATGTCGCTTAGCAACTAAAAACGAACTAGCTACTTTTTGGCTACATAATGGCTTTGTAAATATTAATAACGAAAAAATGAGTAAAAGTCTAAATAATAGCTTTTTTGTAAAAGACGCTTTAAAAGAATTTAGCGGAGAAACACTTAGATTTTATTTACTAAGCACTCATTATAGACAAGATTTTAATTACACAATTACTGATTTAAAAGCTTCTAAAAAACGCCTTGATAAAATATTTAGAGTGAAAAAAAAGCTTAATTTAAATGAACTAGATTTAAAAACAATAGCACCTAATAGTGAGCTAAAAGCAAAATTAGTTGAAGCTTTAAGCGATGATTTAAATACTTCAAAAGCACTTGCAATTGTAGATGAATGGGTAAATTATGCAAATACTATAAAAGCTAATGATGAGCTTAAAAATGAGTTTTTAGCTATTGTTGAATTATTAGGAGTTGGAGTAATTAATCCTAATGAATATTTACAAAATTGTGATGAGAAATTCCGTATTCAAATTCTAAAATTAATTGATGAAAGAAATGAAGCTAAAAAAAATAAAGATTACGCAAAAGCCGATAGTATTAGAAATGAATTAAGTAATTTAGGCGTAAGCATTCAAGATAGTGCTAATGGTGTTGATTGGGAGATTTTATGAATTTAAAAGAAATAGAAAATCAAAATGTATCCCAATTAAAATTATCTTATGTATTAAAAAGGTTTAAGCACTATTTTAAAGATTATAAAATAAGATTTTTTCTAGCAATAATAGGTATGATTTTAGCTTCAGCTGGAACTGCTGGTAGTGCTAAGATTATTGAACCGATTTTAAATAAAATCTTTGTAGAAAAAGATGTAACATTATTATATATCTTACCTTTAGGTGTGTTTGCTTTATATTTTATAAAGAATTTAGGTCTTTATATGCAAACAATTAATATGGGTTTTATAGGTATAGAAATTACAAAAAGACTAAGACAAAAAATCCTAAAAAAAATCATAGTAATGGATATGAAATTCTTTCAAAAACACCCTAGTGGAGAGCTAATATCACGCTCTTTAAATGATATTGGAAGTCTTCAAAATGTGCTTACTAATTTCATTCCTGATATTACAAGAGAAATAATTACAACCTTAGGCTTACTTTATGTAGTGATTTCTCAAAGCCCAAAATTAGCTTTTTTTGCATTTATTATCTTACCTGCTGCTATGCTTCCTATTAGATATTTCATAAAAAAACTAAAAAGCATAGGAATAGCAACACAACAAAATTATGCCGAGCTTACTTCAAGACTAAATGAGATTTTAGGCAATATTGAGCTAGTTAAATCATCAAATGCTGAAAAATTAGAACTAGAAAAATACAAAAATAGCAATGAAAATGTAGCAAAATTAATCTATCGTGGAACTAAAATAAATGCCTTTACAAGCCCTATTATGGAAACTTTTGGTGCTTTAGGCGTATCGGCAACTATAATAATAGGTGGAATGGAAGTTATAAATGGCTCTATGCAAATAGGCAATTTTTTCTCATTTTTAACGGCTTTATTTTTGATATATACTCCTGTTAAAAGAATTACAAGTCTTTATGCAAGTCTTCAAACAAACCTAGCAGCTAGCACAAGGACTTTTTATTTGCTTGACCTTGAGCCTGATATTAAAGGCGGAGATGAGAATTTAAATCAAGAAATTAAAAGCCTAAAATTACAAAATGCTAGTTTAAAATACGATAATAAATTAGCTTTAGATAATGTTAGTATAGAGTTTAAAAAAGGCGAAATCACCGCAATTATAGGAAGAAGTGGTAGTGGAAAAAGCTCTTTAGTAAATACTATTTTAAGATTTTATGAGCTAAATTCTGGAGAAATTAAAATAAATAATAACAATTATAAAAACTATTCACTAGATAGCTTAAGAGAAAAAATAGCAATAGTTACACAAAATATTTATTTATTTAGCGATACTATTGCAAATAATATTGCTTATGCAAATGAATTTGATGAAGAAAGAGTGATTAATGCCTTAAAACTTGCAAATGCTTATGATTTTATAAGTGCTATGCCTGATGGAATTTACACTAAACTAAGTGAAAAAGGTAATAATTTTAGCGGCGGTCAAAGACAACGCCTAGCACTTGCAAGAGCGTTTTATAAAAATCCTGAAATAATAATTTTTGATGAAGCAACAAGTGCTTTAGATAATGAAAGTCAGAATTTAATATCAAAAAGCTTAGTAAATATTAAGCAAGATAAGATAATTATTCTAATAGCACATAGATTAAATTCTATTGCAATTGCTGATAATATTTTGATTTTAGATAATTCCAAAATGGTGGGATTTGGAAACGATAAAAGCTTAGAAAATAATGAATTTTATAAAAAATTAAAAGAAAAATTTGAAGAATGTTAAAAGAGATAAAATGAATATAGAAAGTAAAGTATTAAAAAATGGCTTAAAAATTTATGCCGTAAATCTAAATGATAATTCAAGTGTAGCTAGTGTAAATATCTTTTATAAAGTAGGCTCAAGTTATGAAGAATTAGGCAAAAGCGGTATAGCACATTTGCTAGAACACTTATCTTTTAAAAGCACAAAAACTCATAAGGCTGGAGAATTTGATGAGATAATAAAAGCATTAGGTGGAGTTAATAATGCTTGCACTAGTTTTGATTACACTCAATATTATGTAAATATCGCAAATATTCATATTAAAAGGGTTTTAGAATTATATTCTAGTATGATGAGTGAGTTATTGTTTAATAAAGATGAATTTTATAAAGAAAGAGATGTAGTCCTTGAAGAAGAGAGATTAAGAGTAGGAAATGATGCTTTTGGGTATTTATATAATGCTATTTATAATTACGCTTTTATAAAGACTAGTTATCATTGGACGCCGATTGGATTTGCTGATGATATAGCAAATCTTACACCTAAAATTGTAAAAGAATTTTATACTAAATTCTATGCACCAAATAATGCTTGTATAGTAATTAGCGGAGATTTAGCTAATATTGATATTTTTAGTATGTGCGAAGAGATTTTTAGTAAAAAATCAGCAAAAAAAATCACACAAAATAAGGTATATGAGCCAGATAGAACAGGTCTAAAAGAAATAGAACTTAGTTTTCCTAATCTAAATTCTAATATTTTTGCTTGTGCTTATAAAATACCTGCATTTAATCACGAAGATTTTGAGTATTTAAAGGCTATTTCAATATTTTTAAATCTTGATAAAAACTCAATTATAAAAAATAAAATGATAAATGAGTATAATCTATGTGCTGATTTGGACTTTTACGCGCAAAGCTCTAAGAATGAAAATTTATTTATAATTTTTGGAGTTTGTAATGATTTAGTAAATACAAAATCAGCAATAAAGCAACTAAAAAAATTAATTAATCAAACAAAATTTAATAAATTTGATACAAGAACAATTTATAATCAATTAGAATTAAGCATAAATCAAGTAAAATCCAACCCAAGTGCTTTAGCGAGTGGAATTGGTAAATTTGAATGTTTTGGAGATGTAAATGTATTTTTAAATTCTCTAACTTCAAAAGAATTAGATTATAAAATTTTAAACCAAGTTTTTAAAAAATATCTAAAAGATGACAATTTAACTCAAATAATTTTAAAGGAGAAAGTATGAAAAAAGAAATAATAGGTGCAATGACAGCTTTAATAACACCATTTAAAAATGATAAAATTGATGAACTTAGTTATGAAAAGCTAGTTAAAAGACAAATAGCAAATGGAATTGATGCCGTAGTTCCTGTTGGAACCACAGGAGAAAGCCCAACTTTAACTCACGAAGAGCATAAAAGATGTATAGAAATCGCAGTAAGTGTTTGTAAAGGAACAAATACTAAGGTTTTAGCAGGTGCAGGTTCAAACGCAACTCACGAAGCAATATCTTTAGCAAAATTTGCTCAAGAGTGTGGAGCTGATGGGATTTTAAGCATTACTCCATATTATAATAAACCTATGCAAAGTGGATTATATAAACACTATGAAGCTATTGCTAAATCAATTGATATTCCTATTATGCTTTATAATGTTCCAGGAAGAACAGGTTGTGAAATAGCTAGTCAAACTATAATTGAACTTTTTAGAAATTGTCCTAATATTTACGGAGTAAAAGAAGCAAGTGGAAATATAGATAAATGCGTAGATTTATTAGCAAACGAGCCAAAACTAAGACTTGTAAGTGGAGAAGATAGTATAAATTATCCTATTTTAAGCAATGGTGGTAGTGGTGTGATTAGCGTTACTTCAAATCTTTTACCAAATGAAATTGCTAATTTAACTCACGAAGCTTTAAAAGAAAACTATAAAAATGCAAAATCTATTAACGATAAACTTTATAATATAAATAAGATTTTATTTTGTGAGAGCAACCCAATTCCAATAAAAGCAGCAATGTTTATAGCAGGATTACTTCCTAGTCTTGAATATCGTTTGCCGCTTTGCGCTCCTAGTAAAGAAAATCTAAAAAGAATAGAAGAAGTTATGAAAAATTATGATATAAAAGGATTTTAATGCAAGAGATTAATTTTAAAGATAAAGTATTAGTAATAAGCGGTGGAACTCGTGGTATAGGTAAGGCTATTGTGTATGAATTTGCAAAAGCAGGTTGTAATGTTGCATTTACTTATAATTCAAACGAACAAATCGCACAAGAAATCGTTGCTGATATTGAAAAAACTTACAAAGTTAAAGCTAAATGCTATCCATTTGATATACTTGAGCCTGAAACTTATAAAGATTTATTTTTAAAAATTGATGAAGATTTTGATAGAGTTGATTTCTTTATCTCAAATGCAATTATTACAGGTCGTGCAGTTGTAGGTGGATATACTAAGTTTATGAAACTTAAACCTCGCGGAATTAATAATATCTTTACAGCTACCGTTAATGCTTTTGTTTGTGGTGCTCAAGAAGCAGCTAAGAGAATGGAAAAAGTTGGCGGCGGAAGTATTATTTCAATTTCTAGCACAGGGAATTTAGTTCATATTGAAAACTATGCAGGTCATGGAACTGCTAAAGCAGCTGTTGAAGCAATGGCTAGATATGCAGCAACTGAATTAGGCGAGAAAAATATCCGTGTAAATGTTGTAAGTGGTGGTCCAATTGATACTGATGCTCTAAAAGCATTTACTAATTATGAAGAAGTAAAACAAGCTACAATGAATTTAAGCCCATTAAATCGTATGGGGCAACCTGAAGATTTAGCAGGTGCTTGTTTATTCTTATGCACCGATAAAGCTAGTTGGGTTACAGGACATACATTTATTGTAGATGGTGGAACAACATTCAAGTGATGAATTTACCTAATCTTTTGGCTAGTGCTAGGATAGTCCTAGCACCAATTTTATTTATATTATTAACGCATTCAAATGTGTTGGTTAATACTCACAACATACATATTTCTTGGATAAATTATTTAGCAGCTCTTATTTTTACTATTGCTTCTATAACTGATTTTTTTGATGGATATATTGCAAGGTCTTGGAATCAAAAAACAATTTTAGGAGAGATTTTAGACCCTTTGGCTGATAAAATGCTTACTTTAGCAGCATTTTTAGGGCTTATGATGATGGGAAGGGTTAATGAAATTCTAGTTTATTTTATATTAGTTCGTGAGTTTTTTATAACTGGTTTAAGAGTTATGATAGTAGCTGATGGGCTTAAAATCGCTGCAAATATGAGTGGTAAAATCAAAACAACATTTCAAATGTTAGCAATTGGATTTTTACTAATGGATTGGTGGGGAAAAGATATTTTATTTTATCTATGCTTTTTCTTTACTATTTATTCTGGGGCTATTTATGTAATAGAATACGCTAAGGCAAAAAAATGAAGAATATAATTCTCACTTTTATTGTTTTAGCTTTTTGCTTTTGGCATTATGGGGCTAGTTTTTTAGGCACTATTTTAATACTTTCTTTTTTGATATTTTTTCATGAATTAGGGCATTTTTTAGCTGCAAAATACTTTAAAGTTAGAGTTTTAACATTTAGCATAGGGTTTGGAAAGCCAATTTATGTGAAGCATTATAAAGGCACTGATTATCAAATATCAAGCGTATTTTTAGGTGGATATGTCAAGATGAAAGGTCAAGATGATAGCGACCCTACTCTTAAAAATTATGATTATGATAGCTATTCGGTATTACACCCATTTAAAAAGATTTTAATTCTTTTTGCAGGTCCATTTTTTAACCTACTTTTAGCATTTTTAATCTATATAAGTTTAGGTTTTATAGGAGTTGAAAGGCTTAGTCCGACTATTGGTGCGCTTAGCGAATATGCTGATACAAAACTAAAAGTAAATGATAAAATACTAAAAATCAATGGCACTAAAATTAATAATTTTTACGATATAAAACCACTCGTAAATGATAGTAGTATTAATGTAAAAGTATTAAGAAATAATGAAATTTTAGAACTTGATATTAAAACTTACGAAGGCAAAACTCAAAATATTTTCGGAGAAATCATCACAAAACCACTATTAGGAATTGTGCCTAAAAATGAGACTTTTATAGAATATCATAGAGATTTTAGTGTGTTTGCTTGGGCTTTTAAAGAGAGTTTAGATGGGGCTTTTTTAATCCTTGAAGGTCTTAAAAAATTAATATTAGCTGAAGTTAGCCCTAAAAATATAGGTGGAATTATAAGCATAGCCGACACAACCACAATGGCTACTACACTTGGAATTTCAAAACTGCTAATAATCACGGCTTTACTATCAATTAATCTTGGAATTTTAAACCTTTTACCTATTCCTGTGCTTGATGGCGGGCATATAGTTTTTAATTTATATGAGTTAGTTTTTAAAAGAGAAGTAAATCAAAAAGTATTTATTACACTTAGTTATATTGGAATGTTTTTATTATTTTCTTTAATGATATTTGCTACATTTAATGATATAACAAGAATTATTGAAAACCAATAAAGTATTATATTTTATTGGTTTTTTAATTCTAATAATTAAAGCTCACTAGATAAAACTAGGCAAAACTTACATAATTTTATTATTCTTCAACACTCACTACGCATTTATTTTTACCCGTATTCTTGCCAAGATACAAATTCTTATCAGCGATTTCAAATAGTTGCTTATAATCTTTTTGATTAAAATTAGCTATATATCCACCTATCGTAATACTTATTGTTTCTTGCAAATCACTTATTTTTAATTTAAACACTTCTTCTCTAATGTCATTTAAAAATATTTCAGCATCTTTTTTATTATCAATATCTGCAATGATTAAAAATTCTTCCCCACCCCATCTACAAATATTAATATTAAAATCAGAATATTTTTTATACTTATTGATTAAAACTATAGCCAACATTTTTAGCACAATATCTCCGGTTTGGTGACCATAAGTATCATTTATATGTTTAAAATTATCAATATCACATACCGCAATTAAAATTCTTTGTTTGTTATACTTTGATAATACAACATCTTCCATATATTTTCTATTATATAAACCTGTTAAAAAATCTTTATATACAATTTGAGCTAAATCGTTAATTTTTTTACTAGGAATAACGGTTACCAATACACCATAAACCACTAAAAATACCAATAAAACAGCTAAATTGATTGGATAAAGAACAATATTTGCATTTTTATATTCGTTAATTTCAAAAAATTTATCACTATGTAGCACAATAGAATCTGCTTGAAAATAACTAAGATAAATTAAAAAAATAATTAAAATTGTTGATACAAAACAGGTGCTTTTCTTAAAAAATAAAAATTGCACAAGTATCAAACAACATAATAACAAGTCAAATCCACTAGCACTACCTAAGTAATAAATTGCGATTAACTGATGGATTAAAACTTCAAAATATACAACAGCATAATAAATTTTTATTTTATCGCTACTAAAATTTGTAATTATTAATACATAAATTAAGGTTGAGACTATATTTACATAAAATAGCTCATATATTTTCATATAATAAAATATAAACAAAAAGGACACATGTAAAATTGTCGCCAAAAGTATGATTAAATAAATATAATCATAAAAATTAATCAGTCTAGATATTAACTGCTTGATTTGAGTTGTCATAATTTTCCTTGTTTAATGAACCTAATATTTGAATAAATTTCTTGTTTTCAACTATACTTAAATTTGCCTTGATTTCATAAATTTCTCGTATTAAATCAAGTGTAATAACATCGTTAATCTTTCCATTTTTATAAACCTTGTTGTTATGTAAAAAAATTGCTTCATCACAATATAAACTCGCTAAATTTAAATCATGTAAAACAACTATGCTTATTAAATCATTTTCAATTGTAATCTTTTTTAAAGCTTCTAATAAAATACATTGGTGTTTAATATCTAATGCACTTACAGGCTCATCAAGTAATAAAATACTTGGGTTTTTAAGCAAAACTTGAGCAAAAGCTATCATTTGTCTTTGACCGCCAGATAAATCTTTAATATTAATATTAGCAAGATGCGAAATCTTAAATTCCTTTAAAACATTAACTGCTTTATTTAAAATTTCATCGCTTATTTTTAAACCTAATTCATTATAAGCACCTAGTAAAACTACTTCTAAAGCACTAAGGTTTGTATGAGTATGAAAACTTTGTAACATATAACCTATATTGCTTTGCCATTTTTTAATATTATCTGAATTAATATTACGATAAGTCATATTATGTTTTTTATCAAGTTGAAAAATAGCATCTAATAATGTGCTTTTACCTACACCATTAGCACCTAAAATAGCATAAATTTTACCTGATTTAAATTCTAGGTTGATATTATTTAAAATAGTCTTATTTCCTTTTTTAATACTTAGATTATTAATTTTAAGCATTTTTATTCCTTAATATAATAAAAAAGAAAAAAGGAACACCAATAAAAGAAGTTACTATTCCTATAGGAAATAAACTACCAGGAATTATCAATTTTGAAACACTAGAAGCTAAACTTAAAAATAAAGCTCCTATTATCATTGAAGCTGGTAAGAAAAATCTTTGGTCTTCTCCTATAATAAGCCTTGCAATATGTGGCGCAACAAGACCTATAAAACCTATAACGCCCACAAAAGAAATAGCAACAGAACTAACAAAAGAAACACATAATAAAACTTTAATTCTTAAATATACTAAATTAACCCCTAAAACTTTAGCATTTTTCTCCCCAAGTCTAAATACACTTAAAGCCCAATTGTCTTTTAATAAAATTAAATAGCAAAATAAAGTAACCAAAAATACTATTAAAATATTCATATAATTAGCTTTTTGCAAACTTCCAAATAACCAAAATAATATTTGTTGAGATACTTCAGGACTTGATAAAAATTGCACTAAAGATAAAAAAGATTGAAATAAAAACAATAAAGCAATACCAACTAAAACTAAACTTTGAGTGTTATATTTGTTATTTTTAGCAAACATAAATAATATTGCAGAGCTTAACAAACTAGCACAAAATGCTCCTAATGGAATGCTAATAAAAGAACTTATAAAACTTATATTAAATGCAATCACTAATGAAGCTCCAAAGCCAGCTGCAGCACTAAGACCTAAAGTATATGGACTAGCTAAAGAATTATTTAAAATAGTTTGCATTAAAGCTCCGCCAAGTCCTAATGAAGCTCCAACAACAAGTGCCATTAATGCCATAGGTAATCTTAAATTATAAACAATATTAACGAAATTCTTTTGTATATCTATATCAAGTGCTTTAGATAATAAAGCTTTACATACAATAATTAAATCAAGTTGAGCTGGTCCTGTAGAAATATCTAGTATAAAAAATACTAATGCTAATAAAAAAGAGATTAGTAAAAATCCCAATCTCTTATAAATAGTGGATTTGTATAAAAGAATTTCTCTACTAAAATTTCTCATCATCAAGCTTTAACATAAAAGTTCCATCAGGAATAATTGGCAAATATTTCTTATGATAATTAATATAATCATCACTTGGATTAATATCACTAAATAACTCAGGATAAGCAGCTTTTGCTACAAATTCTAACATAAAAATATCCCCCAAAGTCCTTAGCATACTATGATAACCACCATAAATTCTATGATTTTTTACTGCGTTTAAATCTTGCCAAGTAGTTCTATTAGAAAATCCTCTTAATCTATTATTTGCTTCATCAAAACTTATATTATTACCCATTACCATTGAAGTTTTATTTTTCTTAAGCTCGCTTTCACGACCTGCTATAATAATTACTTCAGGGTCTTGAACTATGATTTCTTCAGGATTAATAGCTCCCCAAGTCTTAATAAATCCATCAGCAATACTCTTAGCATTTGCTTTATCAATCAAACTTCCCCACATATAATGTGAATATGTAACTCCATTATCACTAGGGCCATTAATTCCGTATTCTATATAAACTTTTACTTTATTTTTAATATCTTTAGTTCTTGTCTGAATTAATTCTAAACGACTTTTATAATCATTCATAATTTCTTCAGCTCTTTTTTCTTGGTTGGTTAAAATTCCAAAAATTTTCGTGCTTATCTCGTGGTTTTGTAATTTTCCTTCGTGATAATCTACTACTATTATTGGGATATTTGCTAGTTTAATTGGATTTAAAGTATCTTTTAATGTATCATATTGCCATTTAGCTAAAACTAATACATCAGGTTCTAATTCTAATATTTTTTCAATTGACAATGTGCCTGATTCTGCTTCACCAAAATCAGCAATTTTGTCTAAATTAGGCATTACATCTAAATACATTTGCCAAGAAATTGGACTCCACTCACTCCAAACTGCTTTTGAAAAACCAACAACTTTATCAAATGATTTTTCTCCACCAACTGCTAAAAAATCTGTATAGTAAAAACCTAAAGCTATTCTATTTACTGGAGTATTTAAAGTAATTTCGTTTCCTGTTACATCTTTGAAAGTAATTTCCTTAGCAAACAAGCTAAATGATAATAAAAATAGTAGAATAAATCTCAACACTTCTCCTTAAATTTTAAAGAAATAAAAAAAAGGAATTTGCCAAAAGCAAATTCCTAATCATCAAAATGCTGGGATTATAGCACCTTTAAATTGCTCTTCAAGTATCTTCTTAATTTTTTCTGTTTTTATAACCTTTATTAAAGCTTTTACCCCTTCATTATTTTCATTGCCTTTTTTAACAGCAATAACATTTACATAAGGGCTATTTAAATCTTCTAATATTATAGAATCCTTTGTAGGATTTAACTTCGCTGCTAATGCGTAATTTGTATTAATTACAGCCAAATCACACTCATCTAAAACTCTTGGAACCTGTGCAGCTTCTAACTCTTTTATATCAAGATTTAAAGGATTTTCCGTAATATCAATAACGCTTCTAAATTTTACTTCCTTATTTGTCTTAATAAGTCCAGCTGCTTCAAGTATGTCTAAAGCCCTGCTTTCATTTGTTGGGTCATTTGGGATATATACTAAAGCATTATTTTTTAACTCTTTAATATCTTTTACCTTTTTAGAATATGCTGCCATTGGAGGTAAAAACACATTAGCAACCGCTACTAAATCAGTGCCTTTACTCTCGTTAAAGTCTTCTAAAAAAGGCTTATGTTGATACATATTAGCGTCTAATTCCCCATCATTTAATGCAAGATTTGGTAGAATATAATCATTAAATTCTACAACTTTTAACTCATATCCAAGCTCTTTTAAATCATCTTTTACATTTTCTAAAATAGTAGCATTTGGATATGGAGTAATCCCTACTCTTAAAATCTCCGCACTAGCGTATAAACAAAATGCTAAACTTAAAGCTAATTTTTTCATATTTTCTCCTTAAAAACTTGGGATTATTTCGCCCTTATATTTTTCTTCTATAAATTTTTTAATTCTTGCATCATTTATAGAATCAACTAAAACCTTTGTCTTATCACTATTAATATTATCAGTCTTAACTACTAAAACATTAGTATATGGACTATCTTTACCCTCAATAATTACCGCATCTTTTGTAGGATTTAACTTCGCTGCTAATGCGTAATTTGAATTAATCACAGCTAAATCGCACTCATCTAAAACTCTTGGTAATTGTGCAGCTTCTAACTCTTTTATATCAAGATTTTTAGGGTTTTTTACGATATCTAGTGGAGTTTTTAGCTCTACATTTTTATCAAGTTCAATAAGCCCTGCAGCTTCAAGTATATCTAAAGCTCTACTTTCATTTGTTGGGTCATTTGGAATATAAATTAAAGCCTTATCTCCTAAATCTTTAATGTCTTTAATCTTTTTAGAATATGCTCCCATTGGCTCAAGATGAACTGGTGCAACTGGAGTTAATTTTGTTCCTTTTTGCTTATTAAACTCATCTAAATATGGTTTATGTTGGAAAAAATTTGCATCTATTTCGCCATCATCAACCGCTAGATTTGGCAATACATAGTCATTAAACTCAACGATTTTTAACTCATGACCTTTTTCTTTAACAATTTTTGCAACTTCTTCTAAAATTTCAGCATGTGGAACAGGCGTTGCACCTACACTAATAACATCAGCAAATAAATTTGCACTTAAAGCCAAACAAGCAGCTAAACTAAACAATCTTTTCATAATATCTCCTTAAATAAAATTTCCTGAATAAATAAATAAAATAACTAAAGCTAAAATTGAAATATAAAGATATTTATCCTTACCTTTTCTTAAAGCTTTTTCAACTAAATCCCCCCAAATCTGAACGATTTGAACCAATACAATCAAAACAATAACCGTTTCTACCATAATATCTGTTTTAAATCTTTGATAACCATAGCGATTAGCAACATCGCCAAGTCCCCCACCTCCTACAATTCCTGCCATTGCACTATATCCAATGACTACTATTAAAGTAAGCGTTGCTGCATTAATTAAAGCTGGTAACGCTTCATACAATACGACCTTAAAAATAATTTGTATTCTACTAGCACCATAACTCTTAGCTGCTTCAATTATTCCGTAATCTACTTCATTTAAAGCACTTTGCACTAATTTTGCAATAAATGGAGCGATTCCAATTGTAAGTGGCACAATAGCCGCTGTTGTTCCTATGCTTTTTCCTATTAAAAACTTTGTAAAAGGAATTAAAGCAATAATTAATACTAAAAACGGAAAAGAACGGAATATATTTACAACAAAATCAAGCACTCTATAAAAGCCTAAATTCTCATACAAACCACCCTTTTTACTAACAAAAAGAAATATTCCTAAAACAAGTCCTAGTGCAAAACCAATAATAGTAGCACTAATACTCATATATAAAGTCTCTTTTAATGCAGGATATAAAATCTTGTCAAAATGACTTAAAAAATTATCAAAATAATTCATACTTCCTCCCATAAAACGCCACTTTTATTAATATATTCACACACTCTTTGTTTATCACTTGGATTAATATTTATAATAAGTGAACCAAGTGCAATATCATTTAGCTTTTCAATTTTTCCCCAAACTATTGAAAAATCAATATTAAGCTCTCTTGCCATTTTAGAAATTACTCCATCAAGTGCTACTTCTTTAGGGAAAATTAATCTTATATTAAGCCCACTTTCTGGCACACAATCACTCTCATCTAAGAATTCTCTCATCTTCTTACTTGGTTTTAAAAATATTTCGCTAATTTCTCCATTGCCAATGATTTCTCCACCACTTAATAAACAAGCCTTATCAGCTACTCTTTTAACAGCGTCCATTTCATGGGTTACTAATACAACGCTAATGCCTAAATCTTTGTTTATTTGCTTTAATAAATCTAAGATTTGATTAGTAGTAGCAGGATCAAGTGCACTAGTTGCTTCATCACTTAATAAAATCTTAGGATTTAGTGCAAGTGCTCTTGCTATTGCAATTCTTTGCTTTTGACCACCACTAAGATTTGCAGGATATGAATTAGCCTTATCGCTTAATCCAACCAAATCAAGCAATTCTTTAACCCTTTTATCTACATTATCTTTTTTATGTAAAAGTAAAGGCATTGCAATATTTTCATAAGCACTCTTTCTACCCATTAAAGCAAAATGTTGAAAAATCATTCCAACTTCGGTTCTTAATTTTCTTAACTCTTCTTCTTTAAGGTCTTTAATTTCTTGATTAAATACTTTTAATGAACCTGCTTGATAGCTTTCAAGTGCATTTATACATCTTAAAAGTGTGCTTTTACCAGCTCCACTTTGTCCGACAATCGCATAAATCTCGCCCTTTTTAATATCAAGACTTACATCGTTTATTACGCAAGTATTTCCGTAATACTTTTTAAGATTTTTAATTTCAATCATAACTTTCCTTAAAATTTAATTTAAAGAAAAATAAAAATTTTTGAGAGTTTTGTAAGTTGCAAAAATATTTTATCTTTCTTTTTTAGCTTGCTTGCTTTAATATAATTAATTTGCGTCTAGCTAAAAAAGAAAGTCTTTAAAAGCCAGACGCTAGCGCATCTGCATCATCATTTAAAATCCTTTGTTTAAAAATATTTGTTGATTAAAGCAAAAAATATTTTTGATGTCAAGATATTTTTAAAATAATTTTATATTATTTGTTACATTTCGTAACATTTAAAGCTTAAAAGCTATAAAAGAGCAAAAATTTGCCCACCTAAAAAAGCAATCAATTTGCTTAAAATTAGCATTGCTTAAAATTTTTATATTTTCATCATAAGTAAAAGGTATTAAAACATTTTCTAAAGCAGCTCTTTTTTGAGCTATTTCATATCTTGAATATCCTTGCAATTCCTTATAATTTTCGTAAATATCAATTATATTTTTTTGTAAAATTTTATTTTCATAAAGCACTTTTTCGCATAAAATAAAAATCCCATTCTTATTTAATAACTTATATATTTTTTGTAATAAATCTTCTCTTAAAAGTGGTCTAATAAAATGCAAGGTATAAGAACAAATTATCGCATCAAAACTATCATTAAGACTTAAAATATCTTCTATATTTTTATTAATCAAATTAATTTTAACACCTAAATCACTAGCCTTAATCCTAGCCCTATTTAGCATTTGCTCTGAATTATCAAGCCCAAAAAGCTCTAAATCATCTCTTTTTGAAAGTGCTAAAAGTGTATTTGCAGTTGAGCAACCTAAATCTAAAACCTTTGCATTTTTTGGCAAAATCTGACTTAGAATTTTAAAAATTAATTCTTGATTTTGCAAATAATACGGCACACTACGAGTAACCATATCATCAAACACACGCACCACTTTTTCATCAAATTCAAATTGCTTTATTAATTCTTCGTTAAAAACTTCATCTTTCATCTTTAGCCTTTAAACTTAGAGCTTTTATGTCTAAGTTGATTTGTTCTTTTAAACTATCAAAATTATCAAATTTTTTATTCTCTCTAAAAAACTCTAAAAACTCTATTTTAATTTTGTGGAATTTAAAATAAGAATTTGAACTATTTAAAATATGCACTTCTAAAGCCGTATTTAAATCAGTTGAGCGTTTGCCTAAAAAAGTAGCTGCAAAATAACACTCATTATCTAAATAAACCTTAGTAAAATAAACACCTTCTTTTGGTAAAAAATAATTATCATAATCTACATTAATAGTAGGGACAAAAAATTTAGCTCCTAAACCTTGACCTTTGATTTGTCTTCCTTGAATGAAATAATTTCTACCTAAAAATTTATTCACACTTTCTAAATCAGCATTCAATAAACATTCTTTAATCAAACTTGAATGAACGCTTATATTATCTATTTTAAATTCATCTACGATAATACATCGTAGCCCAGAAAATTCTTGCAATTCTTTTGCGTGAGCTTGTCTATTTTTACCAAAATGAAAATCATATCCTGCTACAAAATATTTAAGTTGTGTAAAATTATACATAATATTTTGTGTAAAATTATACGCATTTTCATCTTTTATCTCATCAAGATTTACAAAAAATATTTTGCAATTTAATAATTCTTGCTTATAAATTATCGGAACTAATTCTCTTGTTTTTTTATATATTATTAATAAAGCCCCATTATCATCAAGCCTTTTTATCAGTTCAAAATGCCCTAAATGTAAAGCATCAAAACACCCTATTGCTAAACTTGTAATATTTTCTAAATCACATTTTTTTGCTTTTGTTATTTCATTTTGAAAAAGCGTAAAAATATTCATAATTTCCATCTTTTCCGCTAAGTTTTGATTTTGATTTTTTAAGTAAAATCAAACCTAATCTTATTACTTCTTTTTCAAATTCTTCGCAAGATTTAAGCACAGCTTTTTCATCTTTTACCACACCATTTTTAGAACGCTTTACATTAATTCCTACTTCAAATTGTGGTTTAAATAAAATAATTAAATACTTGCTACTTAGTCTTATTAAATCATTTATTATTAATCTAGCTGATATAAAACTTAAATCGCACACTACTATTTCAAACGGAGCTGATTTAAAATCTCTAATATCTGTATTTTCAAATACTTTTACCTTTGGATTTGCTCTTAAACTATTATGCAATTGTTTATCTCCAACATCTACACAAGTAACACTTAAAGCATTATTTTCAAGTAATATTTGGGTAAATCCACCCGTGCTAGAGCCAACATCTAAGCAATCAATTCCGCTAATTTTTAATTCAAATTCTTCTAAAAATCCTTTTAATTTATAAGCAGCCCTGCTAACATAAACTTCATCTAATAATTTACATTCATAATCTTGAAGTATCTTATCACTTGCCTTTTTTACTTCATTATTGATTAATACTTTTTCATTTTCTAATAATTCTTGAGCTTTATTTCGGCTTATATTTAATTTATTTGCTACAAACAAATCAGCTCTCATAAAAGTGCCTTAAACTCATCTTCATTAAGTATCTTAATGCCTAATTCTTTAGCTTTAGTAAGCTTACTTCCTGCATCATCTCCACACAATAAATAGGAAGTTTTTTTACTAACACTTGAGCTGGTTTTTCCGCCGTTTTCTTTGATTATATTTTCATAATATTCTCTTGGATTACTAAGTGTGCCAGTTATTACAAAAGTCGTATTTGCGAATTTATCACTAGATTTTATATTTGTATTTTTTAGCCTTAAAATCTCATAAAATCTAATAATTAGCTCTTTATTAATCACACAAAAATTAGCAATAGATTTAGCCATTTGCTCTCCAAATCCATCTAATTTTAAATAATCAATCTCATCTTTTAAATACCAATCAAATCCAAATTCACTAGCAACCTTACTAGCAGCTACTTCTCCAATGTGCTCACATCCTAAAGCATTTATAAAACTTGCTAATTCACAATCTTTTGATTTTTCAATAGAAGTTAAAATATTAGTTATCTTTTTATCAGCAAAACCCTCAAGACCTTGAAAATCTTCGTATTTTAGCTCATAAATACACTCAAATGTGCTGATTTTTTCAATTTTAAATAACAATTCAATAATTTTATCCCCTAAACCATCTATATTTAGGCATTTTTTACTCGCAAAATATATTAATTGATTTAGCATTTTTGCCTTACAATTAAGATTTATACATTTAATTAAAGCTCCATCATCTAATAAAGCTTCATTGCAAGATGGACAATTTATTGGCTTTGGAATTTTAATTTGTGTGCCATCTCTTCTTTCTTTATAAACACGAGTTAATTTTGGTATAACATCTCCACTTCTAATTATGCTAACGCTATCATTAATCATCAAATCAAGCCTAGTTATCTCATCGTAATTATGTAAAGTTACTGATTTAACTATAGCTCCATCAATATTAGTAGGCTCAAGTGTTCCAACAGGGGTTATTACTCCCGTTCTTCCTACTTGATAACTCACATCAATTAATTTTGTAATTTGCTCTAAAGGTTCAAATTTGTAAGCAGCCATAAATTTTGGAAATTTACTTGTAAATTCAGTGCATTTGCTTAAATCATTTATCCTTAAAACAAAACCATCTAACATCATTTTTTTATTTAATCTATCATTTTGTAAATTCTCATACTCAATTTGCAATTTATTAGCCCTAACAACCTTGCAAAAATCATCTTTTAAAAAACCTAAACTTCTAATAAATTCCATTGCTTCGCTATGTTTTGTAAAACTTAGTGAGTTTTGCCCTATTCCGTGCGGATAAAATTGTAAATTTCTCTTTGCAACTTCGCTTGGTTCTTTAAGTCTTAATGAACCACTTGCAGCATTTCTTGGATTTGAAAATAAGCTTTCATTATTTGCTAATTTTATTTCATTTAACTTCAAAAAATCATCTTTTAAAATAACAATTTCGCCCCTAATTTCAATCAATTCTTTATAAGCAATACTCTTAGGAATTGAAGTAATTTGCATAGCATTTAGAGTAATATCATCGCCTACACTACCATCTCCACGAGTAATTGCGTGAATTAATTTACCATTTTCATAAATTAAGTTTAAACTAGCTCCATCAAATTTTGGCTCAATGAAAAATTCTTCATCTTCTGCCTTTGCTCTTTTTATCCAAGCGCGTAATTCATCTTCATTAAAAACATCTTCCATAGAATACATTCTGCTAAGGTGAGCTAATTTATTAAAGCCATCATTTACATCTTTTAGATTGATTGGCAATACTTTTTGTGTTGGAGAATCAGGGCTTATATCATTTGGATTTAAACTCTCATAATCTTTTATTTTTTTCATAAGTGCGTCGTATTCAGCATCACTTGCAAGTGGATTTTCTCCTAAATAATAAGCCTTTGCCCATTTATTTGCTAATTTAATATTTTCTAAATACTCTTTCATATACTTTCCATTTTTTTAAGATAATTTATCATTGCATTTTGCCCTATTACATCATGAACTCTAATATAATCAGCATTTGAATTAGCATGAGTGATTAAACTTAAAGCTTCTTTATGCTCACCTAAAAATCTTTTATTTGAAGCTGCCAATAAAATAGGTTTATTTAAGGTCTTAAAATGATTTAGATATTTTACTAAAACTAAATTCTCATACTCACTTTTGCCAAAACCTATTCCAACATCAATTATTACTTTACTTTCTATTTCGCTTAATTTATTTAAAAAGAACTCATAAACACTATCTAAAATAAAGAATTTAGAATCAGAATTTGAGCTGCTTAAACCAGTATTATTTATATAATTATCAAAATAATTATTTTGTGAGTGCATTAAAATATAAGTAGCGTCGTATTTTAAAGCTAGTTTTGATAGCTTAGTATTAGCACTAATATCATTTATATATTTAAAGCCAATATCAAGAGCATTTGTTAAACAAATCTCATCAAAACTATCCAAGCTAAAATCTATCTTATCGCATAATTTATGTTCTTTTATTAAATTAAAAATAGGCTTTAATCTATCAAGCTCTAATTTCGCTCCTAAATAAGTAGAATTAGGTCTTGAACTCATAGCACCTATATCAATAATACTTGCACCATTTTCAATAAACTCATAAGCCTTAGCTAAAAATTCCTTCTCGCTAATCCTAGAACTTTCATAAAAACTATCATCATTAATATTCATAATACCCATAATTTTTGGATATTTTTTGCTTATTTTTAATTCGTTTAAAAATTTACTAAGTCTTATGCAAGAAAACTGCTGCAATTTAAGCTTATTAGCTAAATCCTTTGCATTAATGCTATCAACTAGCAAAATGCTATCGTATTTATACTCTCCACCTAAAATTGTATTTTTGTGATTTAAAACAATTGCACCTACGCTAATTGCGTCTTGTTTTAAAATATTTGCAGCGGTTGTGCTTATATTTTTTATATAAATTATTTGATGATTACTTCTTTTTAAAAATCTATCTAGTGCAAACTCACTTGAATTAATATCTTTAGCCGAGTTTTCATCTAGTAAATAAAAACTAGCTTCTCTCACGCATTATTCCTAACAATAACCTTGAAATTATAATTTTAGAATTTGAATTAAGCTTTGATAATTCATAGCATTTATAAAATTCTTCTAATAAATCACTACTAATATTTATGCCTTGTTTGTAGCATTCTTTAGCTAATGCACTTATAAATTCACTCAAACTCGCTTTATCAACATCGTAATTTACAATATCTAAATACGACATATTTTTAAGATTTAATTTAATCTCATAATTATTTTTATAATTTTCTAATTTTCTTGAAATTAATCTTGATTTAATAGTTGCTAATAAAAGATTTTTTGAACTAACTAAAATCTTAAAATACACATTAGCAGGTGGCTCTTCTAGTAGTTTTAGCATATAATTTTGAGCTTGTATGCTATATTCTTTATATGATAATACGAAATATTTGTCATATTCTTCAATCAAATAAGCATTTTGCATAATCGCTTTTGCATCATCTAATAAAAACTCATCGCCACTAAAAACCTTGCAGATTTTGGTCTTTTGCCTTAAATCATTTATAAAATCATCAGGGCTTTGAGTGATTATTATCTCACTTCTCAAATCTTAACCTTTGCAAAAATAATAGCGTCTAAACAAGCGTTAATTAATTGAGCAATAGTTATTAGTTTAATATCTAAATGTTCATCACTTGACTTAAGACAAAAAGAATTATCATATTCTTCATCTAATATAAACATTAAGCTATCTTTTTTATTTTTAGCAAGTTTTGCCATTTTTGAACTATCCTTACCAAAATAAATATAAATATAACCATTAGGATATGCTAGACTTAAAACATCATCAAGCAAATCTTCATTCTTATCATAATTATCAAGTTTAAAACCTTTTAAGCTAAAAAATGGCAACAATGGTCTAGCACTTTTTGCATTTACAAGACTTAAAAAATACTCTTCAAACCAAGCTCTTTCATCATCGCAAATTACTATAAAATTTTTCCCATCTAGTAAATAGCTAAGCCTAGAAGATAGCAAAGGGCTTATCTTAAACCTTTCGCTATCTAGCCAACTATAAAGCATACCTTTTTTTTGGATAAAGTCTTTTACAAAACTTAAAAAATCCTGCATTAATCTTCCAGCTTATAAACTTTATGTAGTGTTCTAACTGCTAATTCAGCATATTTTGAGCTAACAATCATAGAAATTTTAATCTCACTTGTTGAAATCATTTGTATATTAATGCCTTCATTTGCCAATGCTTCAAATGCAGCACTAGCAACACCTGAATGAGTTTTCATACCAACTCCAACTACTGAAACCTTAACTATATCGCTATCGCTTTCTATTACTACATCACTACCTAAAAGCTCTCTCATAGCTTCACTTGCATTTTTTAATTCATTTTGTGGCACGGTAAAACCTAAATTAGTAGTTCCATCATGACCTACATTTTGAATAATCATATCAACATTAATGTCTTTTTTTGCTAAAGTTGTAAAAATACTAGCAGCAATTCCTGGCTTATCTTCAATTCTTCTTAAAACTATTCTTGCTTGATTTTTATCTAATGCTATTCCACTAACTAATGCTTGTTCCATTTTTTCCTCGCTTGTTATAATTGTTCCACTATTTTCATTAAAGCTACTTCTAGTAACTAATTTTACATTTAATTTTTTTGCTAATTCAACGCTTCTATTTTGTAAAACTTTAGCACCTAAACTAGCAAGTTCTAACATTTCTTCATAAGAAATTTTATCAAGTTTTTTAGCCTTTGGCTCAATTCTTGGATCAGTAGTATAAACCCCATCAACATCTGTGTAAATCTCACACAAATCAGCATTTAAAGCCCCTGCAAAAGCAACAGCACTCAAATCACTTCCCCCACGACCAAGTGTAGTAGTATTTCCATTTGCTGCATACCCTTGAAAACCAGCTATTACAACTATTTTTCCACTTGAAAGTTCTTTTTTAATTCTAGTTGCATCAATATCAATAATTTTTGCGTTTGTATAATCATCTGTAGTTAAAAGCCCAGCTTCTTTACCACTTAAAGAAATCGCATCATATCCTTTTGACATAAGCGCAATAGCAAGTAAAGCAGCAGTTTCTCTCTCACCACAAGAAAGCAACATATCTAATTCTTTTTTATTTGGACTTTCTGAATAAAAATTAGCATTATCAATTAATTGATTTGTTCTACCACTCATTGCAGAAACTACCACAACTATATCTTTATAAGTCTTTTTAGACTTAATAACCCTATTTGCAACATTTTCTATGCGTTCAAGGTTGCCAACGCTTGTGCCTCCGTATTTTTGAACAACTAACATCCTATAAATCCTTCTTTTTGAAAATACTTTAAAACTTTGGTATAAAGTGGTCTTTTAAAATGATTAATATAAGGGTTTATATCCTTATAATCCACAAAAAGATGCTCTTTAAACTCAGGTTCATTGGTATTTAAATTAATCAAGTTATTATCTCTTACTTTAACTAAAAAATACCTTTGAGTTTGCCCATCAAAATTATATTTTTTCTTAACAGCTTCGTTAGGAAATTCATAGCTTAACCATTCAGGATATTCAGCAATGATTTCAAATTCTTTTGTGCCTAATTCTTCTTCAAGCTCTCTTATTAATGCTTCTTTTGGGCTTTCTCCATCATCAATCCCACCTTGCGGGAATTGCCAAACATCAATATCAAGTCTTAAAGCCACTAAAATTTTACAATTTAATGGGTATTCTTGAGACAAAACAATAGCTGCTACATTTTTTCTAAATCTTTTTTTCATCAAATAACCTAAAATTAATTTCACACGATACTATCAAGAAAAATTTAATTAAAAGCAACATTTTTACTAAAGAAATAATTATTTTTTGCCGATATGAAGCTTATGATTTTCAAGGAGAAAAAATGCAAATAAGTGCTAGAAATATAACTTTATCTTATCAAGCAGCAGCTTCTTTTAGTAGTAAAGATGAAGCACAAAAAAACATTAAAGATAGCTTAAAAAACTACGGCGTAAATCTTAGCAATGAAGAATTAGACAAACTCACAGCAAAAGGCGAAAATGATAGTTTTTTTGCAATGAGTTTTGAGATTAGTATCACAGAAATTAGCATTCAAGGTAATTTAAACGAAATTGCAAATAATAGGGGTAATATCAAAGAATTTTTAAATAATTTTAAAGATTTAGTTAATGATAATTTAGATAGCAATAGTGCTAAAAATTTATTATTAGATAATGCAGAATTTGGTTCAAAAAATACTGCAAAAAGAATGGCAGAGCAAATCATAAAAAATGCAAATAATGATGCTAATAAACTAAGATTAGGCAAAGATGGATTATTAAGTGGCTTTAATGAAGCATTAAAAAGATTTAATTTCGGTGATGATTATATGAGTTTAGCTAATAAAACTCTTGATAATGCTATCAAAATGATAGATGAACAAATCGCTAAACTAGGCGAAAATTTATTAAATTTCAAAGCATAAAATGAGAATTTATATTCATATTCCATTTTGTGCTAGCAAATGCTCTTATTGTTCTTTTGCTAGTTTTACAAATCAGCAAAAAATAAACGAATATTTTAAAGCCTTAGAATTAGATTTAGCAAGGTTTTTACCATTTTCTAAAGATATAAAAAGCATATATTTTGGGGGTGGAACTCCAAGCTTTATAGACGCAAAATACTATGAAAATATTTTTAAATTATTAAAGCCTTATATTAATAATGATACAGAAATCAGTGCTGAAGCAAATCCAAATTCTTTAAGCTTAAATTGGCTTAATGCTATGCGTAATTATGGATTAAATCGCATAAGCATTGGGGTGCAAAGCTTTAATGATGAGAAATTAAAATTCTTAAATAGAGCCCACTCAAGCAAACAAGCTATAGAAAAAATCAAACTATTAAAAAATGAAAAAATATCTTTTAGTATAGATATAATTTATGGCACTTATTTAGATAATTTAAATATGCTAAATGATGAATTAAAAGTCATAAAAAGCCTAGAATTAAATCATCTTAGTGCTTATACTTTAATTTTAGAAGATAATACCCCTTTTCAAAATAAAACCGAATATATTCAAAAAGATGATGAGTTAAATTGCTATTTTTATGAAAATTTGCAAAAAATCGGGTTAAAAGCTTATGAAATAAGTAATTTTGTAAGTTCTAGCGAATATGAATGCTCTCATAATAAAGCTTATTGGAATAAAGAAAATTACTTAGGCATTGGACTTTCAAGCGTTGGCACTAGCGATAATATTCGCTATACAGCAAGTTCAAACCTAAATGAATATATAGCAAATCCATATTTTAGGATTAAAGAAAGCTTAAGTCCAAATGACATTAGACTAGAAAGCATTTTCCTAGGACTTAGATCAAATGTAGGAATAGATATTAATCTTATTAAAGATAAAAAGAAATTAGATGATTTAAAAGATTTGGTTTTTATAAAAGATAATAAAGTATTTAATAAAAACTATTTAATATCAGATGAAATAGCTTTGTATTTAGAATAAAGCTAAGTTAATTAGAACTT
>NZ_JAHCZD010000101.1:0-426 GCF_018501175.1 Campylobacter sp. 2018MI10
CTTAAATTCTCAAAAAGATCAAATTAGATTAGAATTAAATGAGGCTTTAGAGCATCATAAAAGCATTATAGGAACATCTCATGGAAAGGTTTTGCAATTTGAAGCAAGTGTGGCCATAGTTAATAATGATGAGCTTGAGAATTTTTTACTTGCAAATTTACTTTCGTATTTTGGCATAGAAAGCACTTGTTTTAAAAATTTAAGTTTTGATGTTAATGACTTTCATTTGATTTTTATCAAGGATAAAATTTTCAATAAAAATGTAAAGAAAAATTATGATTTTATAGTGATGGGTCGGCATAAAAATACACATTATGAGTATTTTTTAACTTTACCTTTTGAAAAAAAAGATCTTGAAAATATTTTGCAAAACAAGCTTGATAAGGTTTGCACTTTAAAATTTAAAACCCCTTATCAAAATAATGT
>NZ_JAHCZD010000102.1:0-426 GCF_018501175.1 Campylobacter sp. 2018MI10
TGTTATGGTTAGTGGGGCTGCATGTTCACCTGCTGATCCAATTCGCCTAGCTCTTCAAATAGTTAAAACTAAACCCGGTGTTAAGCGTGTAAGTGGTGGATTTTTTCTGTGCTTACGTGATAAGGTTTGGTATTTTGCTGATTGCGCAGTAAATCCCAATACAACTCCTGCAAATCTAGCCGAAATTGCAAGTGTTAGTGCTGCTACTTATAAGGCTGTCTCTTATACTCATATGACGCTGCCGACGTTATGCAGTGTGTAGATATAGGTTGATATTGTTTCACTTTTCAAACACTTTTCCGAACTTTCTTAGTTATTACCTTTTTATTTTTTACTTTTCACTCACCCTCTATATTACACCTGTACTCCTTGTTCTCATCATACTCTACCTCACCTCTTTGTTCTCTGTTATTTGTATTTCAACAT
>NZ_JAHCZD010000103.1:0-425 GCF_018501175.1 Campylobacter sp. 2018MI10
GTTTTATAGCTTTACTCCCTTTTTTACAAAGTGGGCAATTTGTTTCATCATAAATTTCAAATTCAAAATTTCCTAGAGTAAAGAGTGGTAAATTTTCAGGTAATTTCGCATTATCTTTTCTTGGAGATTTTAAATTTTCTACTGCACAAAAACCACGATTTGCCAATGCTGCAAAACCTACAACAATGCCACCTAAACTTTCAATGATTTTTGCACTCTCTAAAGCACTACCACCTGTAGTAATGATATCTTCACAAATTATAAATTTTTCACCCTTTTTTACTTCAAAACCACGTCTTAAAGTCATTTCTTTATTTACTCTTTCAGTGAAGATAAAACGTTTGCTACAAGCTCTTGCAAGCTCATAACCTGCTAAAATTCCACCTAACGCAGGAGAACAAATGCTGTCAAATTCTATCTTATAG
>NZ_JAHCZD010000104.1:0-423 GCF_018501175.1 Campylobacter sp. 2018MI10
TCTATATTGGTACCACAAACCCTAGTCTCTCCTATAGTGGTGATAAAATTAGTATCCCCTGCCCAACGCGGCACTAGGTGATAATGACAATGAGGAGCTATCCCAGCACCCGCATCTTTACTCAAATTCATACCGATATTTACCCCACCTGCATGGAGTTCACTTTTTAAAATTCTTACCCCTAGACGCACAAATTGACTTATCTCTTGCCAAGCTTCATCACTTAAATTTTCTATATGCTCTTCATGTATATAAGGAATCACCATAAAATGCCCTGCAGAATAAGGATAGCGGTTCATCACTCCAAAACAATGCTTTGCTCTAAAAATCTCGAATAATGCTGCATCGTTTTTGATCTCAGTAGCGCAACCTCTAAATGGACAAAAGATTTTATCTTCCGCTACTTTCTCACACCGTGATGGA
>NZ_JAHCZD010000105.1:0-422 GCF_018501175.1 Campylobacter sp. 2018MI10
CTTTAGCAGCAGTTGATGGACGCAAACTTGGCGTTAAAGCAAATAAAGAAGGTGCTAAAAAAATCGCTGCTGAATTTGCTAAAACTTTAAAAGCTAAAAAGATAGAACAAGCTGTTTTTGATAGAAATGGTTATGTATATCATGGTGTTATCGCAGCATTGGCTGAATCTTTAAGAGAAAATGGCATTAGGCTATAAGGGGTAAATCGATGGAAAAATATAATAGAGAAGAATTTGAAGAAGTAATTGTTGATATCGGTAGAGTTACAAAGGTTGTTAAAGGTGGTAGAAGATTTAGATTTACTGCTTTAGTTATCGTTGGAAACCGCAAAGGTTTAGTAGGTGTTGGTTATGGTAAGGCTAAGGAAGTTCCAGATGCCATCCGTAAAGCTGTTTACGATGCGTTTAAAAATATCGTTGAAG
>NZ_JAHCZD010000106.1:0-420 GCF_018501175.1 Campylobacter sp. 2018MI10
CCTTTTTCCATTGCATAAATACCTGCATCAAGCCAACCATCTTGCGCATAGCCTTTTAATAAACTTGCAAAATCTACTTTGCCTGTCATAATGTCATCTAAGGAAATATCAAAAGAAGGATTTGCTTTCATTTCTAGCTCAAGTTTTGCTTCACAAACTTTTGCTTCAGGACTAAAAACAACTTGATTTGGAGATGGAAAAGGCGGATAGGATTTTAAAAAACTCATAAATAAAGCTTCTTTAGAATAATTTCCATCTTCATTTTGTGGATAAACTGACATATCAGGATTAAATTCACCTTCATTTGAAGGTCCTTGCTCCATGCTTTGTGGAGAAAAGTCAAGTTTCATAAGGTTCATACCCAAATTCATAGTAGAATATTTAATCGCTTGTGCTTCGTGAAATTGTTCTGCGTTAAAT
>NZ_JAHCZD010000107.1:0-420 GCF_018501175.1 Campylobacter sp. 2018MI10
GCGTCAGCCTGCGCTGGCGGCGTCGGTGGCGTTACTCGAACAAAAAATTGCCGCGCTTAGCCTGCGCCAGGATGCGCAGCTGGAGCTGGCCGCAGATTTTTGCGGATTGTTCCTGATGACGGATAAAAAATCGGCGTTGCCCTACGCCTCGCAATACTCGCAGCAGGAACCCGGCATGATTAAACATTTATTGCTTGAAGCCGGGATGGAAGTCAACGACGATTTTAAAGAGCCGACCGACCACCTGGCGATTTATCTGGAATTACTCAGCCATTTACATTTTTAATTGGGTGAATCGTTCCAACAACGGAGAATGAATAAATTACGCCAGAAAACATTGTCGTCATTACTTGAATGGCTTCCTTAATTTACAAATAATTGCCTTAAAAATCATCCCTATGGTTTTTATGCTGCGTTAAG
>NZ_JAHCZD010000108.1:0-419 GCF_018501175.1 Campylobacter sp. 2018MI10
TTATAGGGAAGATTATCCAAAAAGAGATGATTTAAATTGGATGAAAAGAACCAATACTTTTTGGGTAGAAGGCGAAACCTTACCACGCATAGAATACGAAGAGCTTGATATTATGAAAATGGAAATTCCACCAGCATTCCGTGGATACGGAGCCAAAGGAAATATTATAGAAAATCCTTTAAGTGAAAAACGCCAAGCTGAAGTGGATGCAATACGTGAAAAAATGGAAGCTGAAGGCAAAGGTCGTTATGAAATTCAAAACGCTTTAATGCCTTATGAATTACAAGCTAAATATAAAGCACCAAACCAAAGAATAGGAGTTGATTATGAGTAGAAAATTGACAATAAAGGCATTTAAATATAATCCTTTAAGCAAAATTTCTAAACCACATTTTGTGACTTACGAGCTTGAAGAAACT
>NZ_JAHCZD010000011.1:0-72350 GCF_018501175.1 Campylobacter sp. 2018MI10
CTACAAATTTTGAGCCACTATTAGCAGTTATACTATCAGTTGCAGTGGTTGTGCCGTTAAACACTGAATTAGTAGAAGTGATTGTATTTGCACTTACATTTTTTGCGAATGTTGTATCACTTGAAGTTATAGAATTTGAAATAGTTATATTGTTATTAAATTTAGAGTTATTAGAACTTTCTAAATCTTTTGCTTCCACTACTCCATCAAATGTAGCACCGCTTGAAGTAATTTTATTAGTTGCTGTAGTAGTTCCTACAAATTTTGAGCCACTATTAGCAGTTATGCTGTCATTAGCCTTTGTATTCCCATTAAATATAGAACCATTTTCAGCAATAATAGTGCCTGAAGTTATACTGCCGTTTAAATTCGCACCATTTGTTGCCTTTAACTCATTAGTTACATTAATATCTGCACCTATTGTAGAAGTTCCTATTTCTGCATTAGTTGCTGTAAGTTTGTTTGTATTATCTATTTTAGAATTTTTTATATCTAATTTTGTTTTTGCATTAATATTTGCATTATTTGAAGTTGTAATATTATTAAGAGTAACATTTTGAGCTATTATATTGTTATCTTTATTTAATCCGCTATTTTCAATATTTACTTTATCTAAAGTAACATTTGCAAGATTGGTAGCTCCCGTTGCCCCACCTATACTAACATCTTTGAATATTCCACCAATAATTGTTAAAGAACCATTTTTATCGCTTTTACTATTAGCATTTATAGATTGATTAGTAAGATTTGTATCGGTAATTATAACATTTGCACCATCTTTTATAACAATCTTATGTGAAGTTGGAGTGGAAGTCGTTTTTGATAAATCCATATTATTAATATTAATTTTATTATCCAAAACTATATTACCACTAACATCTATTTTGCTAGTATTATCTAATAATAAATTACTAAATATAACAGTTGTTCCCTCTATATTAACTTTTGATATATTACCTTGCAAATTACTAGAAGAATCTCCTATAGTAATACCACTACCCTCAGATTTTAATGTAACATTTGAACCATTCGTGCTATTATTTGTAACTTTTTTTATAGTAGAACCACCTTGCCAATTATGAAAAGTAGAAGTTTCATCTATTTTTAATTCACCAACAATAGCATTGCGAAAAGTATTTGTAAAACTAGATTTATTAGATAACTCAAAAACATCAATATCCATTATTCCATTTTTTCTAATAATTGAATTATCTAATGATAAATTACCTATTTTAATCGCTTGTGTCCCATCAACAACATCTATTGTAGAATTATTTTTTAAAATCATATTATTTACTTTAAAAGAGTTGCTGTTAGCTGAACTTAAATTAAATTTTAACTTATCTCCTATAATAGTATCTACATCAGTTTTACTATTTGCACTGCTGCTTTTAAAAGTACTATTAACTAAATCAACTTTTCCAGTAGAAGTTAGACTTCCAGTAATATCAAGAGTTGCTCCATTACCAATAATATCTTGAGTTGTATTGTATGGAGTTTTAACTTCTATAGTTTTACCATCAATATTACAAGGGTTCTTGCCATTACATAAGGTGTTTAATTCTTCAGCGTGTAAATACCCCCCCCCGCTGATTGCTAAACAAGTTAATAAAGATAAACTTAGTTTATTTCTCATAATTATTCCTTGAATTAAAATCTTTTAATATTATCAAAATTTAACTTTAAATCTATGAAAATAATAAAAATTTGTAAATATTTGTTAATTAGTAATTTCTTTTTAAGTTTAGTTTTAGAATTTAAAATATAATCTTTAAATTCCAATTATTTATATTAGCATTTAAAAGGAGCTAGGTTGAAAGAGTATTTAACAAAATTTATTGATAACAATTATAAAGAATTTCATAAAAAATTAGTTTTTAGCAAATATGAAATTTTAGGAGTTCGCTCAAATATATTAAAAGACTACGCAAAAAAACTTCAAAAAGAAAATACCTTTGATGAATTTTTTAATAAGTTTTTAAAAGATGAGAAATTTTATGAATATCTACAAATAATTGCCTATGGGATTAATTATGAAAAAGACTTCTCAAAAGCACTAAAATACACTAAGCTTTATTTAGATTTCGTTGATAATTGGGCTAATTGTGATACTTTAGTGCCTAAAAGCTTTAAAAATCAAGATATAAAAGATTTTGCAAATGAATTAATTTGCGAAAACCACATATACAAAATTCGTTTTGGGATAATTTGTTATATGAAATTTATCGCTTATAAAGATGGGTTAAAAGCTATATTTAATATAAAAAGTGATGAATATTATATAAATATGGCTAGAGCTTGGTATTTTCAAGTAGTTTTAGCTAAAGAATTTGAATTAGGCATTTCGTTTTTAAGCTCGCACAAATTAGACGCTAAAACACTTAAAATGACCTTGCAAAAATGTAAAGATAGTTACCAAATTAGCCAAGAGAATAAAGCAAAACTAATGCAGATTTTAGTCTAATCAAGCCTTAGTTTTGTCTAAAAACTTAGCCACTTCGGTATTAGTTTTTAGCAATTCATCAATGCCTAAATGCTTAATCTCATCAGCCATTTTTAATAAATCTTTATGCTTTTTAATATCTTTATTTATATTATTGTAATCATCTTGCATAGCTAAAGCATATTTTAAAGCATCTTTGCTTAGCCTTGTTGTCCCACTATCACTTGCAAATGGATTTATGCTTTGTAAAAATCCTATGAATTTCTTTTCTTTTTCATTATACATAGAAAAATCAGGGCTAAAAGCAAGTTCTTTATCAACGCTAATATTTTTTGGCTCAAAACTAAGCTCTATTACGCTAAAGCCATCTGCTTTTATGCTTTTTGCATATTCTAATTCTTCGTTATTTTTGTAAATATTTGTGATTTTGTATTTGCTAACATCATTTATATAATCAAAGCTAACCTTACTATAACCAAAATCTATACTAATACCACTTTGGATAATCTTGATTGTTGTGAGTAATTTGCGTAAATAAATCATAATAATGCTTAATAGTATCGGCTAAGTCAATATTGCTAAATGTCTTGCCCGAATCTTTCATCACCGAATATACATTCATTTTTTCATTAAATCTAACTATTTCTTTTAGTGTGCTTGAGTGGATTTTAAAATCATCTGGCAATCCCGCAGCCTTATTAAAATCAGCTCCTAAAAAACCATCATTATCTACGCTATAGCCAAACTGAATGCTAGATTTTGCTTTATTTAATTCGTTTTTATAATCAAGCTCATTTTTTATACTATTATTTAAAGTGCTTAGTGAAGTTGGCGTATTATTTGATATAGTTTTTGTCGTAACTTTGGCTAATTCATTTGTAAAAAACTCAGATGATATTTGTTTGCTTTTTTTGATTTTAGTATCATTAAATACTGCAATATTTTCTACTTTCATTAAAACTCCTTTAATTATTTGTTTAATAGCAAATAATGTTCCTAAAGTTTAGTTTAATGCTCTCGTTTTAAATTCTAAAAACTGCTTTAACTCATCATCTAAAAATACACTTATGGTATCAAAAACCCTTTTATGATAATCATTTAGCCAATTAATCTCATCTTGATTTAATAATTTTTTATCAATCAAATCAAGCTCAAAAGGATAAAGCGTAACTATATCAAAGCTCAAAAAATCTCCGTATTCACTGCTAAAACAATGCTTACTAATTGCTAAATTCTCAAGTCTAATTCCGTATTTGTTATTATGATACAAACCTGGCTCAATTGATGTTAGCATACCCCTTTTTAATTTAGTATGTTCGCTAATATTAGCATTTAGCGATAAAACTTGTGGCCCTTCATGAACATTTAAAAAATACCCTACCCCATGTCCCGTGCCGTGCAAATAATCAAATCCGTATTGCCATAATTCTTTTCTTGCAATACTATCTAATAAAGGCATTTTTATATTTTCAGGTGCTATGGTTTTTGATATTGCGATATGTGCTTTTAAAACCAAAGTATAATCTCTAATTTGCTCTAAACTTGCGTTTTTTATCTTAAAAACTCGCGTAATATCAGTAGTGCCACACTCATATTGAGCCCCACTATCAAGTAATAATAAACCTGATTTATTAAGTAATTTTGAAGTTTTTGTGTTTGCTTTATAATGAATTATTGCGGCGTTTTCATTAAATGCTGCGATAGTATCAAAAGAATTACTGATAAAATACTCATTTTCTTGTCTAAATTGTGTTAGAACTTCATCAATTTTTAGCTCATCAACTAAGTCTAAATTAGTATTTTCTAAGTAATAATTAAACTTAGTTAATGCAATGGCATCAATTATATGAGCTTGTTTTATGTGCTTTATTTCTATATCATTTTTACAAGCTTTATGTATGGTGCTAGGCAAGATTTCATTTACTAAATTTGCATTTATTAAGCTAATAATTTTTGCATTCGTATTGGCAAAATCACACAATACATTACCACTTAAACTAGATAAATCCGAATAAAACTCATCGTAATTTTTATAAATTATATTTAAATCTTTTTGAATATTTTTAAGCTTTGTTGGCTCTATATAACAAATCGCATTAGTTTGTGAGATTATCATATAACTTAAAAATACGGGGTTAAATTCCACATCTTTACCACGATAATTTGTAAGATAAGCTATGTCGCTAAGGCTTGAGATTACACAATAATCAATGTTTTTATTTTTTAATTCATCTTGGACTTTTTTTATTTTATTAGAACTTAAATCACTTATGAATTTTTCATTTTGCTTATAGATTGGCTCTTGCGGGAGTTGTTTATCGTAAAAATCTTTATAAAAATTATCATAATCTATTATATTAACAAGGTTTTTTAGCTTTTCGTAATTATTTTGAGATATGGTTTTTAAATCAATTAAAGCCTTTTTAGTGCTTAGATTATTTTTAATATAGTCTATATAATCAGGGCTTTTGATTAATCTAATGCTATCTTTTAACTCATTTTCAGCTTGTAAAAAATATCTACCATCAGTAAATAAAATTGCATCATCAAGGCTAATTAAAAGCGAGCCAGCAGAACCGCTAAATCCACTTATAAATTCTCTAAGTTTAAAATATTCAGAAATATACTCACTCAAGTGATAATCAGCCGTTAGTATTAAAGCAAAATCAGCATTATTGATTTTTAAAATATCTCTTATTTTCGTAAGCATTTTATCTCCTTAGTAATATCCTAAACATAAAGTATTTGTGAGTTTGATTTTTTTCTCAAAAGGCTCGGGTGCAAAATAACAACATTTTTCTATATAAATATGAGAATTTAAAGGTATTTTTAACTTTGTAAAAAAATCATTTAAATCAATAAATTTTATTCCTGCAATCTCTACTAATTTTATTACATTTAAAAGATTTGAATTATTATTTGGATTTAAATGTGATGGCGCTAGATTACTCATAGAACAAAATGCACTAGCTAATACTAATCCACTTAAATTAGAGCATTTAGGGATTAAATTCTCATATTTTTTAGCTATTGTATTTTTATCTAAAAATACAATTCTAGAATTTGGATATTGTGCGTATTTTATATTTTTCCAAAATTTATAAGCATTTTGAGAAATATCAGCTAGGGTAAAAAGTTCTTTGTTCAATATATAGTTTTCTAAAGTTTGATTATTTGGGAGTGTTATTTTATTCATAATATTTTGAGTGCCGAAGCACTCAATTATTATACTAGCTCAATATAAGCTAAAGTAGCCGCATCACCACGGCGAGTTCTTGTTTTAATAATTCTTGTATAGCCACCATTTCTTTCTTTGTAATTTGGAGCTATTTCATTTACTAATTTATTTGTGCATTCTTTGTCTTGTAAAGCTGCAAATACTGCTCTATGAGCGTTAAAATCTCCAACTCTTGCACGAGTGATTAGTTTTTCAATGTATGATCTTAATTCTTTAGCTTTTTCTAAAGTTGTTTCAATCTTACCATTTTTGATAATTGCAATGCTTAAATTCTTTAGTAAAGCTGCACGATGAGTGCTAGTACGACCTAGCTTTCTATATCCATGTCCGTGTCTCATTTATTATCCTTTAATTTCTTTTATTTTTTCAATAAGTTTATCTTTATAAGCATCTACAGAATTTGAACCTATCGGATAGCCTATTTCTTTCATAGCAGTAGTAATTTCATCCACTGATTTTTTACCAACATTTTTTAAATTATTTACATCGCTTTCACTCATTAAAGCTAATTCGCCTATAAATTCAATGCCAGCTTTTTCTAAACCATTATTACTTCTTACGCTTAAACCAAGTTCCTTAACGCTTTTTAATAAAGGAGATAAATCAATTTCTTCAGTTGTTTCTTCCCCTATTAATCTAGGACTTGTAGTTGCAATTTTATTAAATACCATCATTTGTTGATACATAGCATCTAAAGCATTTTTAAACGCATCTTCAGGTGTAATTTGACCATCAGTTGTTATTTCAAATACAATTTTTTCATAATCAGGATTATCTTCGTGTAATACCTTTTCTATTGAATAATTTGCATTTCTAACTGGTGTAAAAAACGCATCAAGAGCTATAAAACTACTATCAGTTTTTTCTCTTAAATCTTCGCTTGCTACATAGCCAATACCTTTTTCAATAATTAATGTGAAGTCTAATTCAGTGTCTTCATTTATAGTAGCAATGTAGTTATCAGGATTTACAACTTCAATTACATTATTAGCTAAATCACTACCTTTAATTTCTCTTGGCCCTTTAAAGCTAAAGCTTACTTCTTCTCTTTTACTATCTTCGTTTTTAATTTTAAAACGCATATTTTTAATATTAATAATAAATAAAGAAATATCTTCTACCATACCTCTTTTGCTATCAAATTCATGGCTTACTCCATCAATTTTAATAGCAGTTGCTGCATAGCCAATTGCACTAAGGCGTAAAAGCCTGTGCAGTGGATGTGCTAATGTAATGCCAAAACCAATTTCAAAAGGCCAAGCACTAATGCGTGCTTTATTTTCGCCGATATTTTCAATAGTAAAATCATTTGGCATATGAGCTGTTGTAACTACTTTTCTCATTTGCTACTCCTTATTACTTAGAGTATAGCTCTACTATGAATCTTTCCTCAACAGGAATGACAACTTCTTCTCTCTCAGGTTTTCTTGTGAAAATTCCATATTTTTTATCTTTTTCAACATCAACCCACTCAACAATACCTGTTTGATTTGTAAGTTCAACTGCTCTTACTATTTGAGGATTGTTTTTGCTTTTTTCTACAACTTCAATTTTAGCGCCTGGTAATACTCTATAACTTGGAACATCTACTCTTTTACCATTTACTAAAATATGTCCGTGAGTTACAAGTTGTCTTGCAAAACGGCGAGTTGTAGCAAAACCCATTCTATAAACAACATTATCAAGTCTTTGTTCTAAGAATTGAATTAAAATAGAACCTGTATTTCCATCTTTTCTAGCAGCTTCTTGGAATAATTTTCTAAATTGCTTTTCGCTTACACCATACATAAATTTAGCTTTTTGCTTTTCTCTTAATTGTAAGCCGTATTCGCTAATTTTACCTCTTCTTTGACCATGCTGACCTGGTGCATAAGGTCTTTTATCTAAAGCACTCTTACCAGCTAGTCTTCTTTCACCCTTCATTGCAAGGCTAACGCCTAATCTTCTTTCAATTTTCTCTACTGGTCCAGTATATCTTGCCATACTATTTCTCCTATATTCCTATACTTATATTATACACGACGGCGTTTTGGTGGTCTGCAACCATTATGTGCTAATGGTGTAATATCTTTTAAGAAAGTAACTTTAATACCTTCAACTGCACCAACACTCTTAACAGCAGTTTCTCTACCGCTACCAGGACCTTGAACACGAATACCAACTTCTTTAATTCCGTGTTCTTTAGCTTTATTTAAAGCATCTTCAACCGCTTGTTGAGCAGCAAATGGAGTTGATTTTTTAGAACCTTTAAATCCTAAACCACCTGCACTACTCCATGCAATTGCATTTCCCATTTCATCTGTAACTGTTACCATTGTATTGTTAAAAGTTGCACTAATATATACTACACCTTTAGCAATATTCTTTTTAACTACTTTTTTCTTAACTACTTTTCTCTTAGCCATTATCTATCCTTACGCTTTTGCACCAACGGTTTTTCTCTTACCTTTGCGAGTTCTAGCATTTGTTTTAGTTTTTTGACCACGCACTGGTAAACCTTTTCTATGTCTTAAACCACGATATGAACCTAAATCCATTAAAGCTTTAATGTCCATAGCAACTTGTTTTCTTAAATCACCCTCAACTAAATAATGTTCTTGGATTTCTTTACGAATATTTGCTGCTTCATCTTCGCTTAATTCATATACACGCTTGTTTGGATCTATTCCAACTGCTGCTAAAATTTTGCGTGAAGTAAATAAACCTATACCATAGATATAAGTTAAGCCATATTCAATTCTTTTTTTCTTTGGTAAATCAACACCTGCAATACGAGCCATACCTTATCCTTGTCTTTGTTTGTGTTTTGGATTTTCGCAAATAATACGAACAACGCCTTTTCTCATAACGACTTTACATTTGTCGCACATTTTCTTAACAGATGGTCTTACTTTCATCTTGTCTCCTAAAAAATAATTTGCTTTCCACTTTTTTACAATCTGCATTTTTAGGTATCACGAATTACCAACTAATATTTAAATGGTGGAAAATTCACTCAAATATTACTTCTTCACACAGATAAATTGCAAAAGTGCTAATATTATCAAAACAAAATTAATATAGGTTTAAATATTAAATTTATTTGTCTTTGATAATTCTAAAAATTTCTTAGCAATCTAATCTCAAACTATTATTTAAGAATTAATTTATAGATTTTACTTTTTTAATTCATAAAGTTTTAGATAACTTTTAAAGTATGTGAAATATCCCAATATAAGCGAAGTTTCAAAAATACTAGATAAAAATAAAATAGAACATATAATAAAAATTATTTAGCACCATTTAAAGTGCTAAATTATTTAAAAAATTGTAGTTTTAACTAAAAGAAAAAATAGCCAATAGCATATAAAACTGGATATAGTATGAATGCTCCAATAGTCATAGTTATCGCCATTTTAAAGCAACTTACTGGTCTAGCCATGTTTATTAATACATTTTTATCGGTTGCATTTGCATTATTTTCAAAAATCATTTTATGAAACGCTAGGCAAAACTCACCTTCTTTAAATTCTGAAACATTATTTATAACTTCTAAACTATTCATTTTAATCTCCTATATGTTTAATTCTTGCGTACGGAATAGAATTATAAACAGCTGCTAATTCACTACCATAATTACTTGCAATGTTTTTGAAATTTTCTTCATGTTCTGCCAAAGCATTCTTATAAGTATCTCTTGTTTTGTCTGCTGATTTGCACCAAAGGAAAAAAAGTAGCCACACAGGAATACTTATAAATTTTACAAATGATAAAAACCCAACTACGAATGATAAAAAAGTAGCAAGTCCTGCCTCTCCTAAGGTTGTAGTAACCAATTCATTTTGTTTTTTTATAACTTCTTCTAACTCGCAATTAATATCATAAACTGGATAAGCTGCATAAACACACTTTAAAATTATTTCATCCTTTTTTGATAGCTCATCTAAATCTATGCTCTCACCATTAGGGTTTGGCTTACCGATAATCGCAAGGGTGCCTTTTATATTAAAGCAATTATTTATTTTAGTTTCTGAATTAATTATAGTTTCTGCATTGATTTTAGAATTAGTATTATAAGAACCAAACCAACCTTTACTAATTTTACCATCTACACTACCTTCTGTGCGTGCAGTCCCAAAAGTTTCCGTGCTTTCAACATAATTGTCTCTTACTATGTTTAAAACACAGTTATAGCCTAAATAACTAGCCACATCTTTAAGTGATTGTTCTGCATCTTTGTAACTAACACTATAAGTAACCGTAATTTCAAGTTCGCTTATATGAATTAAGCTATATTGCGTTACGGAACCAACATCTACTAATAAAACTCCATTAAACAAATCATATTTGTTTTCATTTTGATTTTCATTTGTTGTTAAATCACTCATTTAATCTCCTTTCAAAAGAGTGATTATACCCCCCCCCAAGATAAATGAATGGTAAAAAAATAATTTAGAAGTTTAGCACCATAAAAAGTGCTAAATTATTTGTGTCTATAAGTAATGCGTCCTTTATCAAGACTATAAGGAGTTAGCTCAACTCTTACTCTATCTCCTGGCATAATTTTAATATAGTGCATTCTCATTTTACCCGCAATGTGGCATAAAATTACGTGTTTGTTATCAAGCTCAACTTTAAAAGTTGCATTTGGTAAAGCTTCAATAACTTCGCCGTCAATTTCTATTACATCATCTTTAGCCATAATTTTCCTTTGTAAAAATGTAAAGGTCAATAATAACATAAAAACTATTAAAAAACTAAATTTATTATTAAATAAAATAATTTAAAATAAAAGTTTATTTCACACAAGGATAAAGTTATGAAAAGAAGAACATTTTTAACTTTGTCGTCTGCAGTTGCAGCAAACACTTTACTAAGTGCGAATGAAACACCTTTAGTAAATAATACTCAAGCAACAAAAGACGATAGTAAAGAATACATTGTAAGCTTAAAACATAATTTAAGCGAATTAGGCGAAGTTAGCAAAATATGGCTTCCATTACCAAAATCACGCTCATATCAATACCTTACAAGTGATATTGTAAATAGTGGAAATTACAATGAAATTTATTTAAGTGATTTTGAAACTAATAGTTTATATGCAAGTTTTTCTAATGTAAAAGCTGAATTAATAACACGATTTAGCATTAAAACTCACGATAGAATTACTGATTTTTCTAAAGTTAATTTTAATGAAAACGAAAAATTAGACGAAAGTATCGCACAATATCTAAAACCAAGCGAACATATTTTTACTAGCGGAATAGTAAAAGAATATGCACTAAAAATTACAAAAGGTATAAAAGGCGATTTAGAAAAAGCAAAAGCTATTTATGATTGGGTAGCACTTAATTTTACTCGTGATGAGAGCGTAATTGGGTGTGGAATTGGTGATGCTAAGGCTATTTTAGAAAGTAAAAAACTTTATGGCAAATGCACTGATATTAGCTCTGTTTTTGTAGCACTTTTAAGAAGTATTAATATTCCTGCTAGAGAGTGCTTTGGAATTCGTTTAGGTGCGAGTAGATTTTATGCTGCAATGGGTAGTAAAGAAAATATAACAAAAGCTCAACATTGTAGGACGGAGTTTTATCTAAAAGGCTATGGGTGGATTCCTTGCGATCCTGCTGATGTAGCTAAAGTTAAATTATCTTTAAACCTAGATAATAATGATAGTGGGATACAAAAATTAAGAGAATTTCAATTCGGTAATTGGGAAATGTGTTGGTGCGAGTTTAATACCAAAAGAGATTTCGTGCTAATTCCACGCCCAGCTCAAGCACCGCTTAATAATTTTGGCTATGTATATGCTGAAGTTGATTCAAATACTATTGATTATTATTCACCTAATGAATTTGTATATGAATACACTTCAAAACAAATATGAAAAAATATTTAATATCAATGTTTATCTTAGCTATTAGCTCTAGCCTTTGTTGTGTTGGAGCTATTAGCTTTTTGATATTTGGAGTAAGCCTTGTTAATTTTGATTTTTTAGCACCTTTTAGAGTATATTTGGGGATTGCAACCTGCATTTTATATTGCATATTTGTCTATAAAAAACTAAATCAAAAAAATAAAATCAGATTATTTTTAATAGGACTTGCATTATTATTTATCGTATTTTATCCTGAAATTATAGGAGCAATGATTTGAAAAAAATATTATTGTTAAGCTTATTGTTAAGTGTTTTAAATGCTTATGAATACACTTTAGAAATTCCTAAAATACATTGCCCATTATGCACGGCAATTGTTAGAAAGGCACTACTAAAAATTGATGGAGTAAATAAAGTAAATGTTAGTTTAGAAAATAAAACAGCGATAATTAAAAGCGATAAAGAACTTAACGAAAGCATAATAAATCAAGCACTTTTTAATACAGGCTATCAAGGAATACTTAAATAAATCCTATTTTAAAAAGAATTTAAAATAGGATTAAAAATTAATTTTGATATGGAACTAATTTAATATCTGTCTTTAATAATTCGTTCATTCCACCATCAAGATTTATTATATTAGTAAAGCCGTTTTGCTCAAGCATTTTAGTTACCATTGCACTTCTTTTGCCACTTCTACACATAATTGCTATTTTGCTATCTTTTGAATAATTTTTACTAATTTCATTCAAAAAATCAGGATTGATACTTCCATTTTCGTTTAGAAATGTTATCAATTTTGCTTTATTTACAACGCCTGTTGCAGCGTATTCACTAGGCATTCTAACATCAATTACAGCATAATCACTATTAGTAAAATCAAATTCCTTGATATTTTGTGTGATTACCTCAGCATTTAAACAAACAAATAAACTTAAACCTAATAATATTTTTTTCATTTTTAAGCCTTTAAAGTATTAAATATCCTATCTCCAGCATCTCCAAGACCTGGGATAATATAACCTTTTTCATTCAATCCTTTATCCAAACAAGCAGTAATTAATGCTACATCAGGATGAGCTTTTTTCATTCTATCTCTTGCTTCAGGAGTTGCAATGATACTTGCAAAAATTATTTTTTTGACACCAATTGATTTTAATCTATCAACAGCTGCAATAGCACTTCCGCCAGTTGCAAACATAGGGTCAATTATAATTGCAGTTTTATTTTGCATATCTTGTGGGTATTTTTCAAAGAAAAATTCAGGCTCAAGCGTTTCTTCATTGCGTTGAATACCTAAAAATCCCACACTGGCTTTACCCAATAAATCAAGTGCAATATCACTCATACCAAGAGCTGCTCTTAAAATAGGCACTATTACAATATCATCGCTAATAACTTCGCACTCACAAGGCATAAGTGGAGTTTGAATATTAACTTTTTCTGTGCTTAAAAATTCACAAGCTTCATAAATAACAAATCCACTAAGCTTTTTTATATGCTCACGAAAATCCCTACAAGATGTGTTCTTATCTCTAATTTTCGCTAAATAAGTTGAAACTAGTGTATTTTTAATTACTTTCATTCAATAACCTTTCAAAATATGCTTTATCATCAAAATTTTTAACTAAAGCTATGCCTTCATCAACAGCAGCCTTAGCAACTGCAGTGCTAACATAAGCTTTTACCCTATCATCAAATGGTTTTGGAATTATTAAATCTTTTCCATATTTTAAGTCTTTACCATATAATTTTTTAGTTTTTTCGCTAACTACAAGGCGTCCTAATTCACTTAAAGCCTTAACAGCTGCTATTTTCATACCCATAGAAATCTTTCTAGCTCTAACATCTAAAGCCCCACGGAAAATATATGGAAAGCCTAAAACATTGTTGATTTGATTGTCATAATCGCTTCTTCCTGTTGCAATAATTACATCAGGGCGAACTTTTTTCGCAAGTTCAGGTAAAATCTCTGGGTCAGGATTAGCTAAAGCAAATACTATTGGATTTTCTGCCATAGTTTTTAACATTTCTTCGCTTAAAGCTCCAGCTTTACTAAGTCCTAAGAAAACATCAGCTCCTTTTAAAACATCGGCTAAAGTATCCTCATCACATTCTCTTACAAATTCTAATTTATGCTCATTTAAATCTGTTCTTTTAGTATTGCAAACACCTTTAGAATCTACTAAATAAATCTTTTTAACCCCTAAAGTCTTATATATCTTAGCACTTGCAATCCCTGCTGCTCCTGCTCCACAAACAACTACTTTTAAATCTTCTAATTTTTTGCCAATTATTTCGCAAGCATTAATTAACCCAGCCGCACTAATAATAGCTGTTCCGTGTTGGTCATCATGCATTACAGGAATACCTAAGTCTTGAAGTCTTGCTTCAATCTCAAAACATTTTGGAGCTGCTATATCTTCAAGATTAATACCGCCAAAACTAGGAGCAATAGCTTTTACTGCTGCTATTATTTCTTCGGTATCTTGAGTGCTTAATTCAATATCATAAGAATCAACATTTGCAAATTTTTTAAATAAGCAAGCCTTACCTTCCATAACAGGTTTTCCTGCAATTCCACCGATATTGCCAAGACCTAAAACAGCTGAACCATCACTAATAACTGCTACTAAATTACCTTTACTTGTGTATTTATAAGCTAAATCACTATCACGAGCAATCTCTTCGCAAGGATATGCAACTCCAGGAGAATATGCTAAACTTAAACTCTCATATTCTTTCATAGGTGTTTTAATAAAAGTGCCTAATTTACCGCCTAAATGATACTCTAATGCTCTTTCTTTTAAATTATTCATAAAATCTCCTTTAAAAAATTATTAAATCTTTTTTTAATCTCATCATTGCCTAAAAACTCCATAATAGCATAAATACTAGGACTAATTGTTGTTCCTGTTAAGCTTAATCTAATTAATTGCGCTATGTCTTTTAACTTAGCATTATTGCTATCTAAAAATTGTTTAACGGCTAATTCAAATTCTGCTTCAGTATTTGCACCTTTAAAATCATTTACAAACTTAGAAAATAAAGCTTTACTATTATCATTTACAAACTTAGCAACTCCACTTTCTTCATAAGAATTTGGCTCGTTTATAATAATTTTTGCACTATTTATCAAATCTATTAAAGTCTTAGCTCTTTCTCTTAACATTGTTAATAAGAATGAATAATTCTTAACACTTGAAAAATCAAATCCTAAATCTTTACAAGCATTTACTAATCTTTCATCGCTAACGCTTTTTATATAATGAGCATTAATCCATTCTAATTTTTGTGCGTTATATGTACTTGCACCTTTGCTAACATTATCAAATGTAAAGCATTCTTTCATTTCTTGCATTGAAAATATTTCTTGGTCTTTGTTTGAAAATCCTAATCTTAATAAGAAATTAAGTAAAGCTTCAGGCAAGTATCCTAAAGCCTTATATTCCATAACATCGGTTGCTCCGTGTCTTTTGCTAAGTTTTTTGCCATCTTCTCCATTTATCATAGCTAAATGATAAAAATTAGGAACCTTAAAGCCTAAAGCTTCATAAATTATTATTTGTTTTGGAGTATTTGAAAGATGGTCATCTCCACGAACAACATCAGTTACGCCCATTAAAGCATCATCAACAACCACTACGAAATTATAAGTAGGAGTGCCATCAGCACGAGCTATTACAAAATCATCTAAAATATCAGCAGCGTTAAATCTAATTTCGCCCTTTACTCCATCATTTACTATTATTTCTCCATCAAGCGGTGCTTTAATCCTTACAACAGGCTTAATTCCTTCTGGTGGAGTGCCTTTAAAATCTCTGTATCTTCCATCATATTTAGGGCGTTCTTTTCTAGCTTCTTGCTCTGCTCTTAATGAGTTTAACTCATCTTCGCTCATATAACAATAATAAGCATTGCCACTATCAAGTAATTTTTGAATATATTCTTTATAAATATCTAATCTTTTACTTTGGTAAGTAATTTCCCCATCTACTTCTAAATCAACCCATTTAAAAGCTTCTAAAATAGCTTTGGTTGCTTCTTCGCTATTTCTTGCCATATCTGTATCTTCAATACGAAGAATAAATTTACCATTATTTCTTTTAGCGTAAAGATAAGAAAAAAGTGCTGTTCTTAATCCACCAATATGTAAAAACCCTGTCGGAGAGGGTGCAAATCTTGTAACTATCATTATTATTAGCCTTTTGTGAATTTTTTATAGTTATAATCATTTAAAATCACTTAAAGGTAAATAATGAGAAAAATTTTGCTTGCACTTGTATTTGGTGCATTTATGAACGCAAGTCCTATAACTTCAATCATAGCAAGTGTTAATAACGAGCCTATTACAAATATTGATATTATAGAAATTTCACAATATATGAATATAAGCCAAAACGACGCATTAAGATTGCTAATTCAAAATAAAATATGCACATCTTTAGCTAAAAAATTCAAATTAGCTGCAAATGAACTAGAAATCAATCAAGAATTATCAAAAATAGCTGCTGCTAATAATATTAGCTTATCTACTTTCATAGAACATAACCAAGATAAAATCAAAATGCTAACAGAAAATATAAAAGATGAAATTCTAAAAAAGAAATTATTTGATTTAATCGCTCAAAATTATATGAAAGATGTAAGCGATGATGAAGTAATTAGATTTTATAATTTAAATAAAGATAAGATGAATGGGGCAAGTTATGAAGTAGCAAAAGAACAAATTAAAAGCTATTTAATGAATAAAAATGCTCAAGAATCAGTTCGTAATTATATGGAAAAAGAAGAAGCAAAGGCATCAATTAAAATGTTTAGGTGAGTACTATGAAAACAAAATCAATTCTATCTAACTCGTTTAAGAATTTTATTATTACAACTTTTTTACTAATTGAAATTGCTGGTGGAATTTTTGGAACTTATAGATATATTAGCGAGGCAAAAAGAATTGAAGAGCATCATAGAATTCACAATATAGGAAATGATAGCTTAGTAATTAGGCTACAACAAAATAAAGACCATACTATTTTTCAATTTTTAGTATTTTCTTTCGCTGTATTAGTAGCTGCAGTTATTAGTAATGCAATTTATATAAAAAGATTAAAAAGAGTAAAATCAAATTTTAATGATTTTGCAGAACTTCTCGCAAATTCAGTCAAAAAACATAAACCTTTAATGCTAAACGATACGCTAAATTACAGCGAATTTCAAAAAATAGCAAATTCTTTAAATGAAGTTTTAAATGATATATACTATCAAGAAAACTATAATTCTTTAACCAAATTACCTAAAAAACAAAAATTCTTATTAGACATACAAGAACTCTATGAAAAAAGCGATTGTCCTATAATAGTTAGCTATATATATCTTAAAGACTATCAAAATCTATTAAAAAGTAGAAGTTTTGATTTAGCTGATAAAATAATATTAGAATTAGCAAGTAGATTTTCAAGTTTTTCTACAACTATTTTAAATTCTAAAATAGCCAAAATAAGTGGCAATGGAGATTTTTTATTAGCATTTCCTTGTATTGATGAAATACAAACAACTTTTAATAATATGGCTATTAAGTTGCACGAATGCTTTAGTGAAAGTATTAATTTTGGAAGTGATGGAATTTATGAGCAAAGTATAGGGGTTGGCTTTAGTGTATTAACAAATGAAAATTACAACCAAATAATAAACGATACTTACAAAGCAGCCTTACTTTCAAGCGTTCAAAAAGATACATTGTATTGCGATTATTCTGATGAAGTTAAAACACAAATAGATAATGAAGCAAAATTAGAAAATGATTTAAAAAGGGCTTTAGAAAAAGGTGAACTTGATGTATATTATCAAGCAAAAATCGGAGCAAATGATAATTTAGTAAAAGGCGCAGAAGCATTAATTCGCTGGAAACGAAATGATAAATTTGAAAATACAGAAAAATTTATAAGAATTGCAGAAAAAACTGATTTAATAATAAAACTTGAAAAATTTGTAATTGCAAAAGTATTTCAAGAAATACAAGTTTTAAAAAATAAAGGAATAAATATTCCAATAAGTATTAATATATCAGCAAAACACTTGCACCATAAAGATATGATAAATTATTTGCTAGCAAATGTTAAAAAATACGATATAAATCCAAGTTTAATAGATATAGAAATAACAGAAAGATATAGACTTAATAGCAGTAGTGAGACTATATTAGAAAAATTAAAAGCTATTGGATTTTTAATAAGTATTGATGATTTTGGGAAAGATTATAGTTCCCTTTCTTATATAAATCATTTACCTATTGATACAATTAAAATTGATAAAAGCTTTATAGATGGATTAAATAGTAAAGATTGTGATTTAATTAATGAAAACTCAAAAGCAATTATAATTGGTATTATAAAAATAGCAAAAACTATGAATAAAAGAGTAGTAGCAGAAGGCGTTGAAACACTAGAGCAAGTAAATATTTTAAAACAATTAGGTTGTGATGAATTGCAAGGATTTTATTATCATAAAGGTGCTACACCGATTAATGAATTTATAAATATTTATAAAAACAAATTCTAATGAAACTTCATATAGATTTTGATAGCTATTTTGTAAATGCCCAACGACTATTAAATAAAGAACTCTGCAATACACCTTGTGTGATTTATGCTGGAAGCGATGAAGATTTTTTCAATCAAGATGCAAAATATATAGATAATAAAATCGCTTTTATGAGCTCAATTGAAGTTATAAGAAGTGAAAATAAAGTAATTGATTATAGGCATTTTACTGCAATTGCCGTATCTTATGAAGCTAAAAAATATGGCGTAAAAGTAGGAGATAAATTAAATATAGCTTATCAAAAATGTCCGAATTTAAAAATAGCTAGAAGTAATATTAGATTTTATAAAGAACTAAGCTTTAAAGTAAGACAATTTTTAGAAAGCAAAATACCCGTAATTGAACAATTTAGCATTGATGAGTTTTTTGGAGATTTAGAAGGGTTTAAAAAAGACGCAGAAGTGCTAGATTATGCAAAATATCTTCAAAAAGAACTATTAGATAAATTTGGCTTACCAGCTAGTATAGGCATTAATAATAGCAAATGGGGAGCTAAATTTTTAACCGATTTAGCAAAACCTTTTGGCATTAGAATGGAATATGATTTAAGCAATGCCATTAAAGGAATAGATATAAAAAATTTCGCAGGCATAGGAAGAGAAATACAAAAATATTTAAGAGCTTATGGGGTAAATACTTTAGATGAATTATTGCAAAAAGAATATTTGCTAGATAAATATGGTAAAAATGGCAAAAAAATCATAGCAAGAATTAAAGGCATTGATAATGAAAAAGTAGAAGAAATAAAAGATATTAAAAGCCACGCAATATCAAAAAGCTTTAAGCCAATTAGTGATTATGATGAGTTAAGGCGAAGGGTTAAAATACTTGCTAGATATTTATGTGTTTGGATTTCAAAGCACAAATATCATCCTAAAAAAATAGAAATAAGTATTAAATACGGCAATAAATTAGAGCATATTGGAATTGAAATTATACAACCATTTGATGAAAAAAATCTAATTGATAATGCCGTAAAAGGATTTGAAATTCTTATGAAAAATACGAAAAATGTAAATGTTTATTATATAGGAATTGCTGCTAATAATCTTGATAAAACATATTGCGAAAATATTTTTCAAAACACCACAAAAAATCAAAAATTAAATGAAACCCTAAGTGCTATAAGAGATAAATTTGGCATTAGCTGTATAAAATATGGGGGATAAATATAAATTATCTATCTTTTAATAAATTAATTCTTTCTTTATAATCAGGCATAAACCCTAAAAGCGTGGCATAAAAAGCCTTTGAGTGATTAGCGTGATAAAGGTGTGTTAATTCGTGCATAATCACTGCTTCTATTGCTAATATATCTTTTTTAATTAATTCGGTATTTAGATTTATATAAGATTTTTTCGTATTGCAAGAACCCCAACGAGTTTTCATTTTTCGCACTTTCAAAGCTTTTATATCTTTACCAACAATCACACAAAATCTTTTTAAAATTTCGCTAAAGATTTCTTTTGATTGAATTTTATAAAAATCATTAAGTAATTTTTCTTTATTTTCATCAGTTTCAAGGCATTTTAAAATGATTTTATCATTGTGAATTTCTACATTGTTTGAAATTCTTAAATCAAATTCTAAAATATATTTTCGTCCTAAAAACAATACAAAATTACCACTCAAAAGCTCTGCTTTTTTAGTAGTTTTAAGCTCGTTTAATCTTTGTTCTATCCAATCTTTTTTAAGTCTTAAAATCTCATCAATTTTTGCTCTACTTATAAAATAAGGCGATACTACTTCAACAAGCCCAATCTCACGAACTTTTATAATAATATTTTTCACCCGCTTTTTAGTAATTTTTATTTCCATAAACTTTCTCACATTAAAAACAAAACTAATTTTAACTTAAAATATCTTAGACAATCTGCGATATTCCAAATAAAATTAATCATATTTTGGTGTTTTTCTATATTCATAAAATTCCTTTAAAGTAAATGTGATTATTATGACAAAACAATAATAAAAATATTAAATTATTTTAAATAGTTGTAATTTATATGCTTTTATAACTACTCGTTTTTAAAAATATATCAAATAATAAAAAGTTCTTAAAAAATAAGAACTTTTAAAATTATTTTATATTATCTAACTTTTCACAAGCGTATTTAAATTCTAATTCGCAAGATTTTCTTAAATACTCAAGAGATTTATTTTCATAAAGTTGAGATACTTCATAGCAGCTTTTGTTATCATTATTATTGCAAGCGTATTTGTATAATTCTAAAGCTTTTTCTTCATCAATATCAGTGCTAACTCCATTTAAATACATATTTGCTAAAAAATAGCAAGATGAATAATCATTATTATTGCATTGTTTTTCGTATAAATTAAATGCTCTTTCATATAATTTTTCAAAATCATCACATTGAGTATATTTTACTTCACAAAAATTTGCAAAATCATAGCAAGCGTTTGCATTATCATCATCTTTGCAAGATTGTTTAACCAATTTTATTGCTAAATTTTTGTATTTTTTATTTAATTTTTTATTTTCCAATTTATCAGAATATTTATAAATATCACTTAAAGCCTTGCAAGATAAATAATCTTCATATTCTTCGCAAGAAACTTTATAATATAAAGCTGCGTTTGCTTCATCATTTTTATCAAACTGATAATAATTAGCATTTTTTAAACATTCTTCTAAACTCACACACTCAACGGCATAAATACAAACACTAAATAATAAAATTAATAATTTTTTCATACTAACTCCTTTTTAAGGTAGTAATTTTAGCGAAATATTTTTAAATAGTAATATTTATTTTTAAGCTATAGAAAATCTATAGCTTAAAAAGAATAAGTAAAATCACCTTCATTGGTTTTAATTTCTGCTTGTTTTAAATTCTCGCAAAAATGTATAGGTGAAAATGATTGTCCGTATTTTAATTTTTTAGGATTTGATTTTGATAAAACATAATGAAGTTTGCAATTTCCTTTATTTAGTTTAATCTCATATATTTCTAATTCATCTATTTTAGATGTGATTTTGAGTTTTTTAGAAGCTCCTATTCCTAGAATATTAACTTCAGGAGAATTAAGAAAAAAGATTATACCCCTCCCTATTCTTAAAATAATATTAAAAAAATAAAAATTACTAGGGAAAATATTTAAATGTTAAAGAAAGAAATTCCTAGCTAATCTTAGCTAGGAAAGAAATTATAATGCTTTTTTAGCTGCTGCTGCAACTTTAGCAAAAGCTGCTGCGTCATTCATAGCCATATCAGCTAGAACTTTTCTATCTAGTTCAATACCAGCTTTTTTAAGACCATTCATAAATCTTGAATAGCTTAAATCATTTAAGCGGCAAGCTGCATTAATTCTAATAATCCATAAACGACGGAAATCTCTTTTTTTGCGGCGTCTATCGCGGTAAGCATATACCAAGCTTCTTTCTAATTGTTCTTTAGCTTTTCTAAAGTGTTTTCTACGACCGCTATAAAAACCTTTAGCTAACTTTAATAATCTTTTATGTCTTCTGCGTCTTACTACGCCTGTTTTTACTCTTGCCATAATTTCTCCTTTTAATGGCGTTTGCTTAAAGCAAATCTTTCCCTAAACGGGGGTAACGAATGATTAAAAATCAAAAACTCTTATTTCATACAAAGCATTTTAAGAACACGGCTTTCATTTGTAGCATGAACAAATTTTGCTGTTCTTAAATCACGCATTCTTTTTGCAGGCTTTTTAGTTAAAATGTGGCTTCTATAAGCTGAACCACGCTTAATTTTATTTTTGCCTACTCTAAAGCGCTTAGAAGCACTTTTTACGCTCTTCATTTTTGGCATAAGCTTTCCTTTTTGTTGAATTTTCTAAAAAAGAAGAGCCGATTTTATCACAATAAAGTTTATATATAGCTTATTTTATTTGAAAGTAAAGAAAAAATTAGCAACAAAAAACTAATAATTATCATAAAAATAATTGAAGTATTAAAACTATTTGTAATATCTTTAAAATATCCAAAAATTATTGGCCCAATAGTAGCTATTAAATACCCTACACTTTGAGACATTGAACTTAAATATATTGTAGTTTTTGTATCTTTTGATTTAATAGCAATCATTATCAATGCAACGCCAAAAATTCCACCAACAGGAATAGAAAATAATAAAGCTGAAATTATTAAAATATAAATATTTGAACTTAATAAACATATAAAAAAAGCAAGAATATTGCTAATACAAACTAAAGTTAAAAGCATTGCTTTATTTTCAATCTGAGCCATTTTATTAGGTATAAAATAAGCTGAAAACATAGAACAAAATTGAAATAATATAACAATATTAGTCGCATAATCTTTATTCATACTAATAGCTAATATGCTAGGATACCAAGTAATTATCGTATAAAAAACACAACTTTGAAGCCCCATAAAAGCAGTGATTATCCAAGCGTTTTTGTTTTTAAAAATACTTAAAAAATCACTGAAATTTTGAGTTTTAGAATATCTATTAAGCCTATGATTTTTAATAAATGGCAGATAGCAAAAAAACGCAATAATAGCAAATATAATCCAACAAAATAAAGCTCCACTAAGTCCAATATAATCAATCAAATAATGCCCAAAAACTCCTATTAAGCTAGAAATGCTTAAAAACATTCCATAAAGTGCCATAATTTTTCCAATATTTTTAAAGTGATTTTTAACAAAACTAGGCATTAAAACATTCAAAATCGCAATACCTAAACCTATTAAAATCGTCCCAAAAAATAAGAAAAAGGTATTAAAAAACGCTCTAGCAAATAGTCCAAACATTATTAAAATAATCGCATAAAGCATAGCTTTTGTATTTGGTAAAATCGGAGCTATTAAAGAAAAAATAAAAAAACAAAAAAGCGGCAAAGCACTTAAAATCCCAATTTGCGTAGAATTTAAATCATAATAACTCATAATATTATCAACTATAGGACCTATTGCAGTAATTGGTGCTCTAAGGTTTAAAGATATAAAAACCACACACAAAATACTTATTAAAAAATAATTCTTTTTCATTTTTTTCCTTTAAAGCCAAAATATTACCTAAAAACTTAAATTTATGCCTAAATATTAGGCATAAATTTTAATCTAAATTATATTTTTGTAACAATTTTAAATAAGTTCCATCGTTTTTAAATTTGTTAATTACATTATTAAAATCATCTCTTAATTTAGTATTGCCTTTTTGAAAAGCTATGCAAGTTCCAGCTATTGGAGTTTTTGCGAATACTTCAAAATCATCATAATTTTTAGTATAACTCTTAGCAACAGCAGCTTCTAATACAAAACCATCAATTTTGCCATTTAAAGTAGATAATACAAGTGGAATGTATTCAGAATTTAAAAACGGAACTACACCTTTAATATTAGATATTTCATCAGCTTGCAAAGTTCCTATTTGTGCGCCTAAAATAGCTCCTTTTTCAAGGTCTTTTAAAGAATTTAGCTTTTTATTACTTTTTAATTTGATATAGTGGTTTTCACTTTCTATTATTGGATTTGAAAACTCAACATTTTTAGCTCTTTTAGGTGTATAACTCATACCTGATGCAATAATATCAATCTTTTTTGATTTTAACGCTAGAATTAAACCATCAAAAGACATTGGAATAATCTCAATTTTTATATTTAACTCCTTAGCAATTTCTCTTACTAAATCAATCTCAAACCCCACAATTTCATCATTTTCCATATACTCAAATGGTGGGAAATCAGGCGATAGACCAACCTTATAAATCTCTTGTGCGAAAAGCCCTAAAGCTAGCAATGTAGCTATAAAAATTTGTTTCATAATAATCTCCTAAAAAATTAATAAAAATAAAAAATTTAAAAAATAAAAAATAGAATAAAAGAAGTGATAAGTTTTAACGCAGATTTAATTTATTTATTTGTAATTTTTCCATTTGTCCTCCTTAAAAATATGACTTATAATAATCAAAAAAGTAAAATATGTTAATTATAATATGTGTAATTTTAAATTAAATATAAAAAATGTAACATTATGTAACATAAAGGAATAGATTATGAAAATAGGTTTTGTTAATGCTAAAGTTTTTACAGGTAAAAACGAAAATGATTTTATAAGCGAATTTAGTATAAAAAACTCTAAATTTTGTGAAATCAATAATGTAAATAGAAATGATTGCAATAAAATCATAGATTTAAAAAATGCCTGCGTTATTCCTGCATTAAGCGATACTCACACGCATCCAACATATGTATCACAAATAATAGATAGTCTAGCTTGCACTAAACCTTATGTGACAAATATTCCACAATTAATAGAATTTTTAAAAACTTCACCAAATTATGGTAAGGAAAATAAATGGATTAAAGGTTGGTGTTATGATGAATCAAAACTAGATGAAAAAAGAGCTCCTACTATAAAAGATTTAGATTTGATAAGCTCAACACAACCAGTTTTTATATTAAGAAGTTGCTGTCATTCTTGCGTTTGCAATTCTAAAGCATTAGAGCTAGCAAATATTACAAAAGACACAAAAGAGCCTAAAGGTGGAAAAATAGGCAGATTTGAAGATGGCACTCCTAATGGTATTATGTATGATTTAGGTGCATCTATGTTAATTCGCAATGCAATGGAAAAAGAAAGCTTAGAAGATGAAGCAAAAAAATTAGTAAAATTAGGCGAAATTTATGCAAGTTTAGGAATAGTAAATATTAGTGATATGATGTGTTATTCTAAACCTTTAAAAGCTTATGAATTATATAAATTAGCAAAAAATATGGGTTTAAAACAAAGAGTTAATTTATATCAAGTTTATAAAGACGCTAAAGAATTTGGCTTATTTAAAAGCCTAGAAGATATTAAAACTAATGGAATTAAATTCTTTGTAGATGGCACTATTTCATCACAAACTGCATTTACTCATAAACCTTATAAAAATAGCGACAATTATGGGGATTTAGTATGTAATATTAATGAAATTAAAGAAGCCATTGATTTTGCCAAAAATAATAATTGCCAAATAAGTTTTCATCTAATGGGAGATAAAGCTATAGATATAGTAATTGATAATCTTACAAGCTATGAAAATTGGTTAAAAGATTATCCTAGCGTTAGATTTGAGCATGCTTCTATGCTAAATTTAAAACATATTGAAAAAATAAAAAAGTTAAAAGTAAAAATTGCTATAAGCACACAACCAATATTTCAATACGCTGAATATACAAGCTATGAAGATGCGTTAGAAGATGATAGATTTAATTCAATTTGTGCTTTAAACACATTAAAAGAACATTTAGATTTAAGCATTTCAAGTGATGCACCAGCTACAATTCATCACGAGCCTTTTAATTTATTTGTAAGTATTAATGCAGCTGTTGTAAGAACTAATCCTAACGGCAAAAACTATAATAAAAATGAAGAAATATCAGTTGAAGATGCAATTTTAATGCTAACTAAAAACTCACAAAATATCCTAATGCTAAAAAATTGCACAACTATTGAAGATGGTAAAAGCGCTGATTTTATTGTCTTAGATAATGATATTTTTAGTATTGATAAAACAAAAATAAAAGATATAAAAGTTCATCAAACTTGGCTAAAAGGCGAAAGAATTTACTAATCCTTTTTCAAGGATTAGTTTAAATTATATTTTTCTAATAATTTTAAATAAGTTCCATCTTGCTTAAATTTCTCAATAGTTTTATCAAAATCATCTCTTAATTTTGTATTACCCTTTTTAAAAGCTAGGCTCATTCCTTCAATACTAGAAGTAGCAAAAACTTCTAAATTTGGATACTTTTTCATATAACTTTTAGCGACTGGCTCTTCCATTACAAAACCATCAATTTTACCATTTAAAGTAGAATTAATAAGCACTATATATTCTTCGTTTAAATACGGCTTAACACCTTTTAAATTAGTTATTTCGTCAGCTTGAAGAGTGCCTATTTTTGCCCCAATTATTGCACCATTTGATAAATCATCTAAAGAATTTATTTTATCATTTCCTTTTAACTTCAAATAATAATTTTTGCTATCAAATATGCTTTTTGTAAATTCAGCATTTTTAGCTCTTTGTGAAGTATAACTCATACCTGCTGAAATAATATCAATTTTACCCACTTTTAAAGCCGCAATAAGTCCATCAAATGGCATTGTAACAGGCTCAACCTGAATATCTAACTCCTTTGCTACTGCTCTTACTAAATCAATCTCAAATCCTACAATTTCACCATTTTCTATATAATCAAATGGTGGATAATCATATCCTGTGCCAACCTTATAAATCTCTTGTGCAAAAAGCCCTAAAGCTAGCAATGTAGCTATAAAAATTTGTTTCATAATAATCTCCTAAAAATTAATAAAATAAAAAATGTAAAAAATAAAAAATAGAATAAAAGAAGTGATAAGTTTTAACGCAGATTTGATTTATTTATTTGTAATTTTTCCATTTGTCCTCCTTAAAAAAATTGCTTTATAATAACTTTTTTACAATAAATTAAAATAAATTCTTCAAAAATATTTTAAAATTGTATAAATTAGTAACAAAAGGAGAAAAAATGAAACTAACAAACAGAGATTTTCTAACTTTAAAAGATTTTAGTAAAGATGAAATCCTAGCACTTATTAAATTTGCAAAAGAGCTAAAAGAAAAGAAAAAGCAAGGTATAACAGGCAATCATTTGCAAGGAAAAAACATAGCTTTAATATTTGAAAAACCATCAACTAGAACAAGATGTGCATTTGTAGTAGCTTGTAACGATGAAAAAGCTTATCCTGAATATTTAGGTGCTAACGATATACAATTAGGCAAAAAAGAAAGCATACAAGATACCGCTAGGGTATTAAGTAGAATGTTTGATGGCATTGAGTTTCGCGGCTTTAATCAAAGTGATTTAGAAACCTTAGCAAAATATAGTGATGTTCCTGTTTGGAATGGTTTGACAAACGAATTTCATCCAACTCAAATTCTAGCCGATATGCTAACTATTTACGAACATTTTAACAAACTAGAAGGGCTTAATTTTGCATATATTGGAGATGGTAGAAACAATATGGCAAATTCTCTTATGATAGGCTGTGCTAAATTAGGATTAAATTACATAAATATTAGCCCTAAAGAACTTCATCCTGATAATGAATTAATAAATCTTTGCAAAAGTTTTGCGAATAACTCAAGTATAAAAATCAGCGATAATATTGAAGATATTAAGGGTGCTGATATTATATATACTGATGTTTGGTGCTCTATGGGAGAAGAAGAAAAAGCAAAAGATAGAATAAATATTTTAAAACCTTATCAAGTAAATGATGAATTGCTTTTAAAAACTGGAAAAAATACAATAATAATGCACTGCTTACCTGCAGTAAAAGGTAATGAAATTACAGAAAATGTATTTGAAAATAATGCTGATATAATTTTTAATCAAGCAGAAAATAGAATGCATACTATAAAAGCTGTTATGATTGCTACTATTTGTGATATAGATATATAATTTATTAAACAAATATAAAGCATTTGGGGTTATAATTACCCCTTTTTTAAAATTTAAATTAAAGGATATTTTTAATGTTTGAGTTGATTAGTGATTCTTTTAAGCAAGCGGTAAATAAATTAAAAACAATAGATGATGAAAAAGCGTTAAAAAACGCTATGGAAACTCTTAAAAAGTCTTTATTAAAGGCTGATGTTCATTTTAAGGTAACGAAAGAATTATTAGTTAATGTAGAAAATGAAGTAAAAGCAAAAGGAATCGGTCAAAAGCATTTTTTAGATGCAATTAAAAATAACCTTACAAACATACTAACACCAGAAAATAAAATAAGCGAATTTAGATTTTCTCCAAGTGGTTTAACATCTGTAATGATGATAGGCTTACAAGGTGGTGGAAAGACAACTAGCACGATAAAATTAGCAAATTATTTAAAACTTAGAAAGAAAAAAGTTCTAGTAGCAGCGTGTGATTTACAAAGACTTGCTGCGGTAGAGCAATTAAGACAATTATGTGAAGCTAATGAAATTGATTTATTTTCAATGGATAGCAAAGACCCTTGCGAAGTAGCGAAAAATGCTCTTAACAAAGCTAAAGATGGCTTATATGATGTATTATTAGTGGATACTGCAGGTCGTTTAGCGATTGATGAGCCTTTAATGAATGAATTAGCTCGTGTAAAAGATATAATAAATCCTTATGAGAGTTTTTATGTAGCTGATGCTATGAGCGGTCAAGAAGGTGTAAAAACTGCAGAAACATTTAATGAAAAAATAGGCATTAGTGGTGTTATTTTAAGTAAATTTGATGCAGATACTAAAGGCGGGGTTGCTTTAGGTATAGCAAAATTATTAAATCTACCTTTAAAATTCGTAGGTATTGGTGAGAAGGTAGGAGATTTTGAGAGTTTTGTTCCAGAAAGAATTGTTGGTCGTATTATGGGAGAAGGCGATTTAGCAACTTTAATGGAAAAAACTTCAGCAGTTTTTGATGAAAAAGAAGCAAAAATCTTAAGCAAAAAAATCAAAAAAGGTGAATTTAATTTCAATGATTTTATAAACCAACTTGAAAGTGTAAAAAAATTAGGGAATTTAGGTTCATTAGTTGGAATGATACCAGGTCTTGGTGGCATTGCTAATAAAGTAAAAGATATAGATTTAGAAAGTTCTAAAGAAATGATACATATAAAGGCAATGATTAGCTCAATGACACCAAAAGAAAGAGAAACTCCAAGCCTATTAAACAATGCTAGAAAAGCAAGAATTGCAAAAGGTGCAGGTCTATCTCAAATGGAAGTTAATAGATTTTTAAAACAATTTGAAAATGCATCAAAAATCGCTAAAAAACTTTCAAAAGGTGGTATGAAAGGGTTAGGTTCTATGCTAAATCAAGGAAATTTTCCAAAATAATTAAAAATTTTTAAAGCTTTAAACTTATTTAAAGCTTTTTTATAGACAATTTTTGTTTATAAAAAATCTTTAAATCAATCAAGGAGAAAATAATGACAGTTGTAAGACTAACAAGAATGGGTAGAAAAAAGCGTCCTTTTTATCGTATCGTAGTAACAGATAGCAGAAAAAGAAGAGATGGCGGTTGGATTGAGAGTATAGGATATTACAATCCTATGAGCGAGCCTGAAACAATCAAATTTGATGCTGAAAGACTAGCTTACTGGAAAAGCGTAGGCGCTAAATTAAGCGATCGTGTAGCAAGAATTACAAAATAATGGTAAAAGAATTTATTTTTACATATGCAAAAACAATAGCCGCAAATCCTGAGCGGCTAGAAATTTTTGTAGAAGAAAAAGAAAATAACCTAATAGATATTGTTATTATGGCTACTAAAATAGATGCCGGAAGACTTATTGGAAAATCAGGAAAAATCATAACCGCAATTAAAACAATAGCAGTTAATCACAAAAATACTCAAAAATTAAATTATAAAATCACGGTAAAAACTTTTGATGAATAATCTAGTTTATGTTGCTAAAATTGGTAAAACTCACGGATTACTTGGTTTTTTAAAATTTCATAATAAAAGTGATTTTTACGAACAATTTAAACCTAAAGCTGAATTTTTTAATAAAAATGGTAAAAAATTCATAATTAAATCTTTTGATTTTTCAAATTCTTTAGTGCAATTTGTAGGATATGAAGATATAAATAAGGCTAAAGAACTTGTAAATATGGAGCTTTACTCTAATATTGAAAATACTAGAAAAAATATTAAGCTTAAAAAAGATGAATATTTTTATTTTGATATTATTGGGTTAAAAGTATATCAAGATGATGAGTTTTTAGGTAGCGTTGTTGATATTTTAGAAACAGGAGCTAATGATTTATTAGAGATAAAAACTAGCGATGAATTAGTAAATTTAGGCTTAGCTAAGAGTTTTTATATACCTTTTCACAATAATTTTATAATTTCAGTAAGTGATATTATCAAGGTAAATAATTCTAAAAGTATTTTAGAAAATTCGTAATGAAATTTAATTTTATAAGTTTATTTCCAAATCTAATTGAAAACTATTTTAATGAAAGCATTTTAAAAATTGCAAGAGAAAAAGAGCTTATAAAACTACATTTTGACAATCCTAGAAATTATTCTACAAACAAACATAATAAAGTAGATGATACGAAAATCAGCGGCGGAGCAGGTATGCTTATGGCTTGCCAACCTTTATTTGATTGTTTAGAAAATTATAAAAATTCTCATATTATATTTTTAAGCCCTACAGGAAAACCTTTTAAACAAATTGATGCTAAAAGACTTGCCTTAAAAAATGAAATTACTTTTGTATGCGGAAGATATGAAGGTATTGACGAAAGAGTGTATGAAAATTATGCTAATGAGGTTTTTAGCATAGGTGATTTTGTCCTAACGGGCGGGGAATTAGGAGCTCTTTGTATGTGCGATGCAATTGCTAGAAATATAAATGGAGTAATAAAACAAGAAAGCTTAGTAGAAGAAAGTTTTGAAAATTATTTATTAGAAGCTCCATCTTTTACTAAACCTTTTATATTTGAATATAAAAAAAATAATATTTTTAAGAAATTTTATTCAATTTCAAGTTTTGTTAAGGGTAATCACGCTAATATTAGCCTTTTAAAAAATCATCTATCGTTTTGCAAGACCAAATTCCACCGCCCGGATTTACTTGCTAAGCACAATAATTTAAGGAAAAACTATGAGAAATAAATATATTGAGCAGTTTGAAGCTAAACAAATTGAAGGAAAAAATATTCCTGATTTTAGAGCTGGCGATACATTAAAACTTGCTATTCATATTAAAGAAGGTGATAAGTCAAGGGTTCAAAATTTTGAAGGTATTTGTATAGCTCGTCGTGGTCAAGGCACAGGTGAAACTTTTATGGTTCGCAAAATTGGTGCAAATGGTGTTGGAGTAGAAAGAATATTCCCAATTTATTCTGATAGTCTAGAAAGTATTACGGTAGTTCGCCATGGTAAAGTAAGACGCTCAAGACTATTCTATCTACGCAGATTACGCGGTAAAGCTGCAAGAATTAAAGAACTTAAACGCTAATATTACGGAGATTTTTCTCCGTTTATAGAATGATTACAATACAAAAAGCTTCAGAAAAAGATTTAGATTTAATCTTAGAATTTATTAAAAAATTAGCTGATTATGAAAACTTATCAAGTAGCGTTGTGGCTACTAAAGAACTTTTAAAAGAAAACTTATTTATAAAACAAAAAGCTTATGTTTTAATAGCTTATTATGATTTAAAGCCTGTTGGATTTGCTTTGTATTTTAATAATTTCTCTACATTTTTAGGAAAATGTGGAATTTACTTAGAAGATTTATTCGTTGATGTTGAATACAGAAATAAAGGAATAGGAAAAGCACTTATAAAAGAACTAGCTAAAATAGCTAATCAAAATGATTATGAAAGAATTGATTGGGTTTGTCTTAAAGACAACTATCCAAGTCTTGAAGTTTATAAAAAAATAGGAGCTAACACAAAAGATGAATGGCTACTACATAGACTTGAAAAATCAGATATAAACAACCTTTTAAACAATAAATAAGTTATCTTAACTATGTATAAAAATCACTTAAAATATAAATAATAAGAAATTAAATCATACATTTAACATTCTTAAATTAATACCTTAGCTAAATCAATAATTTAATAACTTTAAAATCACTAATTATTGTTTAGTTTTAGATTTTTAAACAATTCTAGCTAAATTACTTTTAGCATTATAAGCTTTTATTACCTATAAATATTTTAAGCGTTTAATAAAACTAAAAATACTCATAAATACATTTATTTTTCAAATTCCAAAACAATTAATAATCAAACCAACCATCTTTATAACCACCTTATAAAGCGTTATAACTAATTTACAATAAAATAAAAAAATAGTTAAATAAATTATTTCTTAGGGGTTATAAATGAGAAACGATTTTTTAAAAATCAATGGAATAATCGCATTTTTATTAGTTGGGTTTTTGAATGCTTTTGTTGATTTAGGACATAAAATCATCATTCAAAATACGGTTTATAAGATTTATGATGGAAGCACGCAATTATTTTTAACTGCAATTATTAATGCTTTAATTTTATTACCTTATATTTTTAGCTTTTCAATATCAGGATTTTTAGCTGATAAATATCCTAAAAATAAAGTTATGAAAATAACTGCTTTAGCAAATATATTTTTAGTATCAATCATTTGTTTTAGTTATTACAATGGTTATTTTTATCTAGCCTTTATAATGACGCTTATTATGGGTATTCAATCAGCCTTATATTCTCCTGCTAAATATGGTTATATTAAAGAGCTAGTTGGTATCAAACAACTTGCTATGGGAAATGGTGCTATAAATGCTGTTAGTATTGTGGCTATTTTGTGCGGAATGCTTGTATTTTCTTTAGGTTTTGAATTATTATTAAACGAGTTTAGCACGAGTAAGGATATATTAACTCAAGTAGCTCCATTAGGCTTATTGCTAGTAGCTTTTAGTGTTTTAGAATTTATTTTAGCGTCTAAATTACCGCAGGTTAAAAGCGAAAATTCTAATTTAGCATTCAATAAAAACGATTATTTAAAAGGAGTTTTGCTTAAAAACAACCTTAGCTTAATATTTCAAAATAAAGTAATTTGGCTATGTATAATAGGAATTGCCTTCTTTTGGGCTATTTCTCAATTATATTTAGTATCTTTTCCTGTATTTGCTAAGTTTCATCTAAATGAATTAAACACCTTTTATGTGCAAGGCGTAATGGCAGCTAGTGCAATAGGCGTTATTATAGGTTCAATAATTGCAGGTAGATTTTCTAAAAACTACATTGAATTAGGGCTTATCCCGCTTGGTGCTTTAGGATTATTTTTAAGCTCATTATTAATAAGCTTTCTTAATAATTTATTTGCCTTTGCACTTGTATTTTTTATATTTGGCATATCTGGAGCAATATTCACAATCGCTCTTAATTCTTTAATACAATTTAATGCTAAAGAAAATGAATTAGGTATAGTCTTAGCAGGAAATAATTTTATTCAAAATATTTTTATGCTAAGTTTTGTAATACTTGCTACTTTTTTTGCTTATTTAGAAATTGATGTTTTATATTTGTTTTATTTCATTGTAGTTGTGAGTTTTTTAGGCTCTTTTTATGTATTAATAAAACTGCCTTTTTCTTTAGTAAGAATAATAGTAAGCCTTGCTTTTTATCAAAAATATAGATTATTAGTAGCAGGGTTTGAAAATATTCCACAAAATAAAGGAGTGCTATTATTAGGCAATCATATTTCCTTTATTGACTGGGCTATTATACAAATGGCAATCCCTAAAAAAGTGCATTTTGTAATGGAGAGAAAATACTATCAAAAATGGTATATTAGAATGTTTATAAAGCATTTTGGAGTAATCCCTGTAAGCTCTGCTGCAAGTAAAGAAGCCTTAGAATTAATTGCAACTTATATCAAAAAAGGTGAAATTGTTTGTATTTTCCCTGAAGGAACTCTCTCAAGACACGGACATTTAAATGAATTTAAAAGTGGATTTGAATTAGCGTGCAAGGATTTAAGCGAAGATGATGGGATTATAATTCCTTTTTATATCCACGGGCTTTGGGGTAGTTCGTTTTCAAGAAGTGATGAAGAATACAATCTAAGAAATAAAAAAATCGGCAAAAGAGAAATAGCAATAGCATTCGGAACAGCCCTTAGCATACATTCAAGTAAAGAATTAGTAAAAGCTAAAGTGTTTGAACTATCATTCTTAGCTACAAAAACTCAAAGCGATAATCTAAAAACAATAGAAAAAGCCTTTATCATAAGTGCTAAAAAATACTCACAAAATATAGCGATAAACGACCCTTTAGCAGGAGATATAAGCTACAAAAAACTCCTAGCATTAAGCCTAGTGCTTAGTAAAAAAATCCCTAACGATGAAAATATAGGCATATTATTACCTGCTTCATTTGCTTCAACGCTTGTAAATCTAGCTAGTTTATTTGCTGGAAAAACCATAGTAAATCTAAATTACACCGCAGGAATAAAAGCCATCAATCAAGCAAAAGAAAGTGCAAATATAAAGCATATTTATACATCATCTAAATTCTTAGAAAAGCTAGAAAATAAAGGCTTTAAATTAGAATTAGAAAATGTAAATATCATTTATTTAGAAGATTTAATAAAAGCAATAAAAAAAGAAAAGCTAGATATTGTCTTTAAACTCTTTTTAATAAGTATCTTACCTAGCTTTATGTTACAAGCCTTATTTACTAAGAATTTAAGCAATGAAAAAACAGCTGCGATTTTATTTAGTAGTGGTAGCGAAGGAATGCCTAAAGGAGTTATGCTAAGCCATAAAAATATTTTAAGCAATATTGTTTCAATTTCTAGTATAATTTGTGCAAAAGATGATGATGTAATACTCTCATCTTTACCGCCATTTCACGCATTTGGACTAACCGTTACTACCTTTATGCCTTTAATAGAAGGGATAAAAAGTGCAACTTGTGCTGACCCTACCGATGCTTTAGGCGTCGCAAAAACTATAGTAAAAAATAATGTTAGCATTATGTGTGCAACTTCTACATTTTTAGGAATATATGCAAGAAATAAAAAAATAGATGAAATTATGTTTGATAGCCTTAGAATTGTAGTTGCAGGTGCTGAAAAATTAAAGCCCGAGATTAAATCAGCTTTTGAGCTAAAGTTCAAAAAAAATATTTACGAAGGTTACGGAGCTACCGAGACAACGCCTGTTGCAAGTGTGAATTTACCTAATAAATTTGATAGCACATATTGGCAACTACATAGAGCAAATAAAGATAAAAGCGTAGGTATGCCGTTACCTGGCACTGCTATTAGAATAGTCGATCCACTAAGCTATGAAGAATTAAAAGCAAACGAAGATGGACTTATTTTAATAGGCGGACACCAAGTAATGCAAGGATATTTAAATAATCCTGAAAAAACTGCCGAAGTTATAAAAGAAATAGATGGCATTAGATGGTATAACACAGGGGATAAGGGACATTTAGATGAAGATGGATTTTTATACATTGTAGATAGATATTCAAGGTTTGCAAAAATTGGTGGAGAGATGATTTCTTTAGGACTTGTTGAAAGCGAAGTTGCTAAAGTGATTAATAATGATGAAGTAAAACTCTGCTCTACTTCTTTAGAAGATGATAAAAAAGGCGAGATGGTAGTTTTATTAATTGAATGTAGTGAAGAAAAATTTGATTATTTTGTAGATTTAATAAAACAAAGCGAAATACTAGCAATTTATAAACCTAGTAAATATATTTTGATAAAAGAAATTCCATTATTAGGCAGTGGAAAGGTAGATTATAAAGAAGCAAAAGCCCTAGCTAAAAGTATTTTAGAAAACAATTAATAAAATTTATACTAAAAGGAAGAGTAACTTAAACTCTAAACCTTTTAGTTTTGTAATACTAATTAAAGTTTTGCTAATTTTTGAATATTAAAGTATCAAATGAAATTCTTAATTATTTTTAGATGAAAAATATTTTAGGTTTTATTTATGCGTTTTTAATATTAAATCAATATATTTAATTCATTTTCTAAGACAGATTTTGGAGTAAGCGATATAAATTTTTTAACCATTTTTCCATCTTTATCGTAAATAAACATAGCAGGCACACCCCAAACACCACCTACTACATTGCTTAAATACTCAACATCTAAACTCTCATAAATAGTAGCAAATGTAACACCTTTTAAGCTTTCTTTTGCCATATCATAATCTCTCATACCACCTAATACAGCAATAATTTTATAATCCTTACTAAGCTCATTTAAGATAGGAATTTGTTTAGCACATACACCGCAATCCTTTGTGTAAAAAAACAACATAAAAGGCTCATTTAATCCCTTTAATGCTTGTTCTTTCGCACTATAACTTAAATGTATTGGCTCTTTTGAATTTAAAGCTAACATTGCTTCATCTTTACAAGCACAAAGTAAAAATATGAAAATTGCTAGAAAAAATCTCATAAATATTCCTTAATCTTATTAGTTAAAAATTCCAAACTTCTATCACCTAATACTTTATCCACATAAACTCCATCTTTTAAAATAAATAAAGTCGGAACAGCAAAAATATCATACCTACTCCAGCTAATGTCTTCTTCATCTTTTAAAAAAATCATATTTGAATATTGGTGTTCTAATTCGTGTTTTTTAATAATATTTAAATCATCAATAGAATTAATTGCATAGATACTAATATTATTTTCATTCGCAAATTCATTTAATCCAGCCATTACTTTAAGGCAAGCAGCACAACCATTTTGCCAAAATTCTATCAATTCTATACCTTGTCTTTTTAATTCTATTTTATTTAAAGCTGTAGTTTTTGCAAGAATATTAGGAGCTTGTTTATTTAATACTAGCTTATTATCTTCGCAAGATACAAAAAACAAAAGTATTAAAACTATTAGAATTTTATTCATTCACTATAAGTCCATCTTTAATAGTAATTATCTCATCTCCATTTTTAGCCAAGTCAGGATTGTGAGTAATTAATATAATTGTCTTGCCTTCGCTTCTTAATTTTTTGAATATATCTAAAACTATTTCTCCATTTTCTTCATCAAGATTGCCAGTAGGCTCATCAGCTAATAAAATATTTGGATTATTAATAAGACTTCTAGCTATGCAAAGGCGTTGTTGCTGACCACCACTTAATTCGCTAGGTAAATGCTCTAATCTATCTAATAATCCTACTTTATCTAAGATTTTCTTAGCATCATTTTCTTCAATACTTGAATGATAATATTGAGCTAGCATAACATTTTCTAATACGCTTAAATAAGGTATTAAATGAAATTGTTGAAAAATAAGCCCTATTTTTTCTCTTCTTATTCTTTGTTTATCAGCTTCACTTAAATGAGTTACATTAATACCATCTAAAAAGTATTCGCCTTCACTTGCATTATCAAGCAATGATAAAATATTTAAAAGCGTAGTTTTTCCACTACCACTCTTACCTACAATACTAAGCCAACGACCTTGATTTAATTCAAAATTAAGACCTTTTAAAACATGGGCTTTATCAAATCTTTTATGTAAATTACTAACCTTAATAATACTCATTTATTCTCCTCTTAAATTACCTACTATATCTATTTGCAATGCTTTTTTTATCGGAAAATACGCAGCAAATGATGCAAAAAATAATGATATAAAAATTGAAAGCACAAAAGCACTTAATCTAAAATCTATACTAGCATTAAAAATAATATTGCCTAAAATCTGTGCTAAAAAATACCCACCAATAGTGCCTAATAAAGATGAAACAACAGCTAAAATAAATACTTCATAAGCAAATAATTTTGCTATATCTTTAAAACTAGCCCCAAGAGCTAAATGCAATGCTATTTCTTTTTTTCTTGAAAAAATAATTGAACTAAGAGTTGTATTAACACTTGTTGAGCTAATTATTAAAATAACAATAGAAATCAAAAACATAAGACCTTTTATTTTTTCTAAAATTGCTCCTTCTTTTAAACTAACACTTAAAATTGGTTTTAATTCTGCATTATTGCTTACTGCTATTTTGCTAAGCTCTGATAGATTTTCAAAATCATCATCAACTATTAAAGATACATAAGAATATTTATCATTAATACCCGATAAATCTTTAGCGGAATTTAAATTGATAAAAGCCATAGCATCAATCTCATCTCCAGTAGAAAAAATCCCTTTTATAATATAAGTTTTCTCATAAGGAATACCATTTTTTACTATTGTTAAAGGTAGTTTTTGATTTATGTCTTTTTTTAGAGTATTTGCTAAGTCTATACCTAAATAAATACTATTATCTTTTGAATATTCGCTTTGACTTAGGCTACCTTTTTTAACTAATAAAAACTTATTGATTTTTTTAAATTCATCAAAATCAACCCCAGCTACTATTAATTGCCTTGTAGAAAAAACAGGGCTAAAGTATAAGTAAGGAGAATAAGCTAATAATTTGTCTTTACTAATTTTTGATTTAATCAAATTAGCTTCTTTAATATCTAAATAATCATCACTTTTAGAACTAATTAGCATATTAGCTCCGTAACTTTTAAGCTCTTTGCTCATTTTATTGTCAATATCAAAATATATATTTAAAAAAGCATTAGTAACGCAAGTTCCTATAAAAATTGATATTAAAACTATTATTAATCTTTGTTTTGAAAAAACTATACTCTTTTTAACTTGTGTGAAAAAAAAGTTATTTACGCTCATATAACACCTCAACTATTTCAAGATTTACAAAATTCTTAGTAGCTATTAATGAGCCAAGTAAAGCCACCAAACTAGCAAAAAACATACAAATAAATATAATTATGAAGTTATATTCAATACTATGAGAAAAAATGCTATAAGATATAATATCACTTACAAAAAATCCAAACACAGCACCAAAAATACTAGCAATTAAACTAACAAACAAATAATCAATCGCAAAAACCAAATAAACTTGTAAATTACTAGCGCCTAATGCTTTAAACAAACCTATTTCTTTTTTTCTTCTATAAACATCGCTATTTATTAAAGACGCTTCTGCAATACTTGCGACAATTAAAGATATGATAAAAATAATTCCCATTAGACCTTGAATTTTTTTAACGATAGAGCTTTCAGCATCTGCTACTTTACTAACAGCTTTTGCACTTGCTCCTTTATAATTTTCTTCAATTTGATATGCAATAGAGCTTACAAAAGCTGTGCAATACCAATTATCAAATTCTACTTGATTTAAACTCTTTATATCATATCTTGCCCTATGAGCTATGTCATTTTCTGGAATTGTTAGAGCTGATACTTCTGCTCTTTCATAAGTATTTGGCTCATTTAAAATATCATTTAATCTATCTATATTAATTAAAATTTTATCTTCATAATCACCCAAATTACTCACAATGCCAACTACTTTTAACTCTACTTCTTTATCATTTATAAGCACTTTAAAAGTATCATTAGCTTTAAGATTTAAAGAATTTGCTAATTTTTCACTTATATTTACTTCATTTTCTAAACTATTATCATTTACAAAATTTAAATCAGTCTTTAAAAAAGGTAAAAGAGATAAAAATCCAGTATCAAATACCACGGTTTTATTACCAAATTTATCTTGTTCTATGACTAATTCTTTATTAAAATATGTGCCTAAGATACTGATTTTTTTGCCTTGAAATTCTACTTGGCGTTGTTTAAATGGAGCTATTGCTGTTATATTATTTGACCAGAAAATATCTTTAATTTTTCTCAAATCATCAAGATTTAGGAATTTACTTTCGCTTTGTAATTTAAAGCTTTTATTACCAACTTCAATACTATAAGATGAGCCTTGTGGTAAAACACTAATATTTGCTCCATAATTTCTTAGCTCTTTTCCTAGCTGATTGCCAACTCCAAGAGTTATATTAAGCATACAAGCAAGGAGCAAACAAGCTAAAAAAATAGTCGCAAAACTTAATAATTTTTGAATAGGATTGCCTAAAATTGATTTTTTTACTATTCTTAAAAACATTTTTACTCCTAACTTCTTCTTTCAATCAAAAATAAAGCTTTATCACTTGAGCTTACAAATTTTGATGGGTCTTTTTTAAATTCTTGATAACTTTCATCAGAATTAAAATAATAGCTAATACCATTATAAATATAGGTTTTCTTAGCTTTTGTGTTTAGAAATTTTTCTTTATTTACTGGGTCTTGAACTTGCATTTCAACTACTTTACTAAAATAGTTTTCCCCACCTAATACATCTTTTACTTTTACAATTATCTTATCATTGATAACTTCAAATTTTAAAGGAATTGGATTACAACCACCTTCTTTACCTACGCTAGGTAAAAATATCCTAACATTACAAGCTACACATAATAATTCATTATTTTTCATAACATAGCCATTATCCCCACAAATACTACAAGCATCAAATACTACTACAGGAGTTTGCTTACCTGCGTGGCGATTAATTATAAAAAATCTAATTTCCTTACCAGAACTAGAAATATAAGCATAGCGATATAATTTACCATCTTGAATATCTTTAGCATCAAATTCAAAATAATCTTTATTTTTAGGAGTAATGATTTTTGGCTCATCAACTTGAATAGGTTTAGAATCTACTAAATCATAAAATAACATAACTAAAGCAGCACTAATACTTAATATAAAATGAATAGTAAAATGAGAATTTATACTAAAAGTTTTTGCGATATTTTTTCTATATTCTATGTCAAAATCACAAGCTTTTTCTCTATATTTTGGTCTATTTTTTAAGCAAGTGCCAACATAAACAATACCTAAAATCAAGCAAATATAATAATAAAACTCGGCATAATATCTACTCTTAGTAATATAACTAAGCAAAATAGAGCTATCACTAACTCCAATTCTAATTAGATAATACATAATCTCAGCAAAAGCAGTATTTAAAAACATAATTGCAAAAATTACATAAATACAAATTCTTGATTTTGAAAATGAATTTGAATTAGCAAAAAGAAAATTAATATAAAAAATAATACAAATAAAAATAGCTAATAAAATAAAGCCAAAATTTAAAATCCCTTGAGTATCTAATAAGCTTGATGAAAATATAGGATAAGCAACTGATAATAAAAAGTATTTTAAAGAAGCTGCTAAAGATATAAAAAAGCTTAATATATAAGCAAATAAAGAATTATTTTTAAAAATTACTAATTTAATTAGGCTAAAAAATAAAGTAACTAATAAAATTATATTAGCTGTTAATACCCCTATTCTATCTACTTTTTCATAGTGGAATATATAAAATAAAATATATCCAAAAATAAAACCAACTAAAGTAAAAATAATATTTAATTTTAATGATGAATTTTTAGCATAAAAAGCTGTAAAAAAACTAACTAAAAAGCACTCTAAAAATATATGCACAAAATATATACTCATTATTGTCCTTATTTTTGTATATTTTTTATAGAAAGCCTAAGCTTTCTATATTTTAAGTTTTATTTATCAGGTGTTCCTGTGTATTTGAATTTGTATTTAACATTAAATGTATCAAACCACTCGCCAACACCTGTTTCTTTATCTACGTGGCGACCAAAACCTTGTTTTTCAGGATTATCAATTACAAATTCTAATTCATAATTACCAATTCCTGTATCCATTTTAATATTTGCACCATAGTGAGGACCATCATCAGCTACCATTGGCATAAGTTTTCCAACTTTTGTTTTACCATTATCAAGGTTAGTTAATTTATAGCCAATTGTAAGATATGGCATCCAAAAACCTTCAGGAAAACCATTTGGATTTTCTTTAAGAGCGTGAATGTCAGCTTCTAAGTGAATATCAGCTAAAGACGCTGCTAAATCAATACCTCTTGGCTCCATTTCAATTGGTTGAAGATACACAGCTGCTATTTCCATTCCGTGTAATTTATAGCTTTCTGCACCATCAATTGTAGGAATTTCAACTTCTCCTGCAAACACTGAAGACGCTAAAAAAGCACCTGCTACTAAACTAAGCAATGATTTTTTCATTGTTTCTCCTTTGATTTGATTTGCATATAAACAACTCCTCCTATTAATAGGACGAGGATTATTGCCTGTAAAATTAAGCTCTCATAATAAGGATATAATCCTAACCAAGTAATGCTTTCAAATTGCATTGGTATGAGATGTGGAGTTAAGACCTTGCCCTCAACAAGTTCCATAATCCCTTTGCCTGTAAAAGCAAAACACATATAAAAAATAATAATTGAGGTTATTAAGAAAAATTGTTTTATAGGAATTCTAATTGCACCAGCTTTAAGTAAGAAATATAAAACTACTAATATAACAATACCAAGAGCTAAACCACCTAAAACAGCACTAAGTCCAGCACTAGAACCAGAATCAATCAATAATGCTTGATAAAACAATATTGTTTCAGCACCTTCTCTAAATACTGCTAAAAACACGGTCCACCATAATGTTTTAGCACTGCCATTTGTAATAGCTAATCTTGCTTGCTCTTTTAAATTACTTGCATATTTTTTATTTCTTGCATTACTAAGTAGCCAAAAGCCAACATAAAATAATAAAACAACAGCAATTAGCATTGTTACACCTTCTATTAGCTCTCTACTTTGTCCTGAATTTTTAATAAAATATGAAACTATAAAAGCAGTGATAAACGATAAAACAACACCACTACCAAGTGCTGAATAAGCTATATTTAATCTGTCTTTATTACCGCTTTGAATAATATATGAAATTATTGCAACTACTATTATTAAAGCTTCTAAACCTTCTCTTAAAATAATAGTAAGTGATGATATAAATAAAAACCAAACACTTGTATCATTGATTTTATCTAACTGACTTTCAATTAATTTATTTAACTCATCAAAATTAGCAATTAACTCATCTTTAGAAGCCTTACTTTTAATTAGTGCTGTTCCTTTAGTAAATTTTGCTTCTATTTCAAGCTTTATATTTGAATTAACAGCACCAATTTTACTCTCCATTCCTTTTGCTTCAAAAATATCTAAATATATATTTTGAAGAGCATCAATACTTGCTTTTTCTCCCATTGTTTCATAGTCTTGAACTATTTTATTTAAAGCTATTTTAATATCAGTTGCAACTTGAGTATAATCTACATTCTTAGTCTCATCAACATATCCAACTAATTTTAATTTATCTAAATTACTAGCATCTATTTTAGTCATTACATCAAATATAGAATCTAATATCTCTTCACTTCTAGCTCTCATATCGCTTTCAGTTACTTTTCCTTCGCGAATATCACTGCCAAAACTTCTTAACTTGCTTCTCATATTAAGATTTTTTGTTGCATTTATTAGAATTTCAATATTTGTATTTATATATATTTCTTCTCTTGCAACGCCAATTGTATCAGCTGCTTTTGTAAATTCTCCTTGCTTATTGTATTGAATAGCTTCGTCAAATTTCTCACTTAATAAATCATATACATATTGTAATTTTGGATCAATCGCAGCTGCTGCTTGAAGGTCTTCTAAACTATCATAAACTTCTTTTTGCATAGTTGGTTTTGTGATTTCTCCACTTGCTTCTTTGCTAAGATGGGCTAATTCTGCTGCTTTTTGTTCTTCACATTTAGTTTTTGCACTATTTTCATCTGCTCCAAACATCATCTCACCTTCAATGCAAGTTTTTAATAAATTCTCTCTTGCATTCATTTCAGCTTTTGCTTTATCATAATTTGGATCAGACGCTACTGCAACTATTTTAAAGCCATTTTGTATAACTGGCGTTACTTCTTCTAAATCAAATATCAAACCATCTATTAAAGCTTCAATTTTGCCTATATTTTCTCCACGCCCATAATAACCACGAAGATTGGTAAATTTTCTCTCCATCAAATAGCCTTTTCTACCAATATTTCTTCCAATAGGACCTTCCATATTTTCAAAATGTTGAAAATAAGCTTCACTTGCAAGTTGTCTTGCAGTTTTTGCATCACCTTTTTTATAGGCTTCTAAACCTTTATTTAGCTTTTCTATAATTAAATCTTTTTCCTTGAAATAATCAACATCATCTCTAGCTATTAAAGATATACAAATAGCAAAAATAAGCAAAAATATTTTTTTCACAAAATAACCTTTATAATAATTTTACTCATTATTGTATGAGTTATAAATAAATAAAATCTAAATGATACTTATTATTTTTTTCATTATTATCAATTAGAATTAATGTTGATAAAAATAATTTATTCTTATTAACCATTTTTAATAATTCGCTCCTACAATTTCGCGACTTTTTTAAAAGGAGATAAAAATGAAAAAAGTATGTTTGTCATTAGTTGCCTTTATAGGCCTTAATTTATGTGCTGCTGAAATTCCTGCAGTTGATGTTTTAGATTGCAAAAGTGCTGAATGTATCAATGGCGCAAAAGCTGAAAAAATATTAGAAAAAAGTGAGCAAAAGGTAGTAGAAGAAGTAAAAGCTAAAGAAGAAGTGGTAAAACAAGTTAGCGATAAAGTAGAAGAAAAAAAAGAAGTAGTTAAAGAAGAAGTAAAACAAACAAAAGAAGAAATTAAAAAGGCAAAAAAAGAAGCTAAGAAAAATAAAAAAAGTAAAGAAGCTAAAAAATCAAAACACAACAAAAAAGAAAAAGTAGAAAACAAAAAATAATTTATACTTACGATTTAGCTAATGCTAAATCGTAAAATATTTAATTAAAAAATCCCAAAATATATGATTTTAAATTCTCAAAACCACTTATAAAAATTACAATAATTACAATAGGAATAAAATATTTTATATAATAAAACCAAGCTTTATAAAGTGGATTTTTAAGTTCATAATTATTGCTAATTTCTCTTAAAGCTTCATCTTTACCTAAAACAAAAGCAACATAAATTACACAAAGTAAAGCTGTAATTACAAATAAAATATTTCCACTAATAAAATCAAATGTATCAAAAATATTTCTTCCATAAATTAAAACATTATCAAGCACTCCATAACTTAATAAAGCAGGAATATTTCCTAATATAAAAATTCCACCTAAAACTAAATTAATCGCTGTATTTTTTGAGATTTTAAATTTTTCTTCTAATACAGAAATAATTACTTGATAAATAGGCAAACTCGTAGTAAGTGCAGCTGTTAATAATAAAACAAAAAACACTATAGCAAAGAAATCCCCAAAATGCATATGAGAAAACACTATTGGTAAGGTTTTAAATACTAATGATGGACCAGCATCAGGACTTAATCCAAAAGAAAATAAAGAAGGAAATATCATAAATCCTGCTAAAACCGCTACAAGAGTATTTACAATACCTGTAATAATTGCTGTTTTTAATAAATCCTCGCCTTTATCAAGGTAACTTGATAATGTAATCATAACCCCAAATCCAAGCGATAAAGCAAAAAATACTTGTCCTATAACATATAAAAATATATTAGGTGTAATCTTGCTAAAATCAGGATATAAATAAAACTTAATCCCTTCAATTGCCCCATCTAAAGTAACATTTCTAATAACCATAGCAATAAGACATAAAAACAAAAGCGGCATTAGATACTTAACAGAACGCTCAATTCCATCAATAACTCCACGCCTTAAAATAATCCAATTAATAAATACAAAAATAAATGTATAAATTCCTATCATTAAAGGGTCATTTTCTATATTTTTTTGATAATGTAAGCTAGTTTGCTCTGCTGTAATTACTGAAGTTAAATCAAGCCCGCCTAAATTAAACATAGACATAATAATATTTACAATATAACTAATTACCCAAGCACCTAAAACCATATAATAAGCCATAATCGCATAGCTTCCAAATAGCCCTAAATACCCAACAAATTGCCATTTTTTACTAAAACAATCAACGCTATTTTTATGCATTCTTCTGCCTATTATATTTTCTACTAAGATAATAGGAACACCGACTAAAAACATAGCTATTATAAATAATAAAACATAAGCACCACCACCATTTTCTCCTACCATATAAGGAAATCTCCAAGTAGCTCCAAATCCAATAGTAGCACCTGCAACGGTCAAAATATATGTAAGTCTATTACTCCAAGTAAGTCGTTTCATAATGTATCCTTTTTTGAAAAAGGATACATTTTATACAAAAAATAATGATAATTTCAAGTTTTTTTTAAATAAATTTTACAAATAAAAATCCTAAAGCAACGCTTAAAGCAATCATTAAAACGCCTGGAATAAAGAAAGAATGGTTAAATACATACTTTCCTATCCTAGTAGTTTTTGTATCATCCATTCCAACCGCACCAAGTAATGTTGGGTAAGTTGGTAACACAAAGAGTGCTGAAACTGCTGCAAAAGAAGCGATGATTATTTTTGCGTTTTCTGGGTTTTCATTTAATGCAAGTGCAACAATTACTGATGGAACTATTGCTTTAGCAGTTGCTGCTTGAGAATATAAAAGCATACTAGCAAAGAAAAAGGCAAAAGCTAATAAGAATTGATATTGTTCTACTAAGCCTTTAGCAAATTCTTTTATTTCATTACTATGAGCGCTTACATAAGTATCTCCTAGCCACGCAACACCTAAAACACAAACGCAAGCATTCATACCGCTTTTAAATACACTTGTTTCAATGATTTTTGAAGTATTGATTTTAGTGCTTAATACAATAAAAGTAGCAATGCTAAGCATTACGCACATAATAGCACTATCTCTTGGAATAATTATCTCATCAGCTTTTAAGCCTGAAATATAAGTCGCATAACAAACAACAGCTAAAACGCCAATAACAAAAATCGCAACGCTAGTCTTAGCACCTTTTATAATCTCTTTTTGAGTGCTTTGTTTTTTTGCTATTTCACCTTTTTTAAGTAATTCTTGATAATACTCATCAGAACTTAAATCAAGATTTGAAAACTTAGTTACTAAAAACGCACTAAGCATACAAGCTAAATAAGTGCTACCTATCCAAATGCTTAATAATGTTAAATAAGAATACCCAAAAGGCTCAAGCACACCGCTAAGATAAACAACAGCTGCACTAACAGGACTTGCAGTAATTGCTATTTGACTTGATACAACTGCAAGGCTAAGTGGAGCTTTTGGCTTAATATTTTGCTCTTTTGCAACCTCAACAATTACTGGTATCATAGAAAACGCAGTATGCCCTGTCCCTGCTAAAATAGTTAAAAAATAAGTAATACTAGGAGCTAAATAATTGATTTTTTTAGGATTTTTCCTAAGTATTTTTTCAGCAATATGCACCAAATAATCAAGTCCACCTGCTAATTGCATAGCCGAAATTGCTGCAATTACTGACATAATGATTAAAATTACCGAAGTTGGAATTTCGCCTGGTTTTATACCACACAAAATACCTAATAAAATAACTCCAATCCCACCAGTATAGCCAATGGCAATTCCACCAAGTCTAACACCTAAAAATATAGCCGCTAAAACTATGGCTAAATCCAAAAATCCAACAACATTTGCAAAAAGCAAAAAGCAAATCGCTACAACAATCCAAACATATTTGTTTTTCATTTTAACTCCTTTAAAATGCCAATTTTACACATAATTATTTTAATGTTTTATAAAAATTAAAAGATTTAAATTTTAAAGAATAATTAAAAAGAAAAATTAGGAATTTAAAATCAAATTCCTAATATAATTTAAAATAATTGCTTATGTTTTATAGCATTAGCCAATAAGCCAATAGTTGTGCCATTATGAGCAAATGCAGTAGCTGCTGGACTTAATAAACCAAGTGTTGCAGCACCTAATATGAATGAATTAACCCATACCGTTGTGCTAAAGTTTTTATCAATTTTTTTCATAGTTTCATTAGCTATAACTTTTGCTTCTAAAATACAAGCAAAATCATCTCTTAGTAATCCAATATCAGCACTAGCTTTTGCTAAATCAGCACCTTTTTGCATAGAAATTCCAACATCAGCCTGAACTAACGACGGAGCGTCGTTTATACCATCGCCTATAAAGGCTACTTTTTTGCCTTGAGCTTTTAAACTAGCTAAAATATTTGCTTTATCTTGTGGTAAAAGCTCTGCATAAACCTTATCAATTCCAAGTTCTTTTGCAACTTCTAAAGCCCTACTTTCAATATCGCCTGTTAGCATTACTAATTCTTTTACGCCGTTTTGCTTAAGCTTTGCTAAGACTTCTTTAGCATTGCTTCTAATTTCATCTTTCATAGCAATTACGCCTAATAATTCTTTAGATTTTGCTACATATAAAAGAGTTAAGCCTTTATCTAAAAGCTCTTTAATATTTGCATTAGCCCTAGAAAAATCAACACCTTCATCATCTTCTAAAAAATGCCTTGAGCCAATTATTACTTCTTCATTATCAATGCTAGTTTTAACACCGTGTGCTACTATAAACTCCACTTCTCCGTGATTAATATGAGAAAATCCACGCTCTTTAGCAGCCTTTACTATAGCTTCTGCAACAGGGTGAAAATAATGCTCTTCAGCACTTGCACTAAGATTTAGTAAGGTTTTTTCATCATATTTTGGACTAAATACATGAACGCTTTCAACTTTTAAATCCCCATAAGTTAATGTGCCTGTTTTATCAAATACAAAAGTATCAACCGAGCTTAAATTCTCTAAAGCAGTGCTACCTTTAAGCAATATCTGTCTTCTTCCTGCATAAGAAATAGCACTTTTAAATGCCACAGGAGTTGCTAGTTTTAAAGCACAAGAATAATCAGCCTGAAGCACACTAGCCATCGCTGCACTTCCTTTATATAAATATGCAAGTCCAGCAAGTCCTAAAGTAACAGGCACTAAACTATCTGCTAATTTATAAGCTTTTTGCCCTATTTTTGATTTTTCTTCTAAGCAATCTTTCATATAATGTAAAATCTTAGCCGTTGATGTATTTTCTCCAACACTTTCAGCCCATATTTTAATACGACCTTCAACCACAACGGTTCCACTTAAAACCCTATCTCCACGACTTTTAGTAACTGCTTGGGCTTCTCCTGTCATAGAAACTTGATTAATACTAGCAATCCCATCAACAATATAACCATCAACCGCTATATTATCTCCTTGAGATACCACTACAATATCCCCTACTACCAAATCTTTCGCACTTTTTTTAACAAGCTCTTGATTAACTTCTACCCAAGCGTGAGTTATTTGTGGTTTTGCTAGTTCTTTTATCAAATCATCACTTTTTGCCACTACGCTTTCTTCAATATATTCGCCAATATTTAGCATTAAATTAGTGCTATTTGCTGCTTTATAATCTTTTCTATATAAAGAAACTCCTACCGCTGCTGCTTCTAATACTTTTGAAGTTAAACCATTTTCAATAAGTTCTAAAGTTCCTTCTTTTAATAAAGGCAATGCAGTTGCACTAGAAACAAAACCATCATAAATAGGGCTTGTTTTATAGCTATTTGCTAAAGCTAAAATAGATGAATAAATCATAGCCTTACTTGGAGTTTCTTTTGCTTTTTTTAATTGCTTAATTTCATAAGTGCTAAAAAAATCTAATATTTTTTGAGCTAAATTATTATCAATTTCTTTTGAACTTGTAAAAACTAAGCTTTTTGAAGCATTATTAACACTTACAAAAACACCAGAAAAATTAAGATTAAACTCACTTACTAATAAATGATTATCGCTTAGATTATTAAGCGTATTTAGCCTAATTCTAAGACGATTTTTAGAGTGATGAATAACCTTACAATTATTCTTGCATTGAAGCTTTTGCATCTTCTACTTGCTCTTTAAATTCTTCAATAGCAGCACTAGCAAAACTTTGAATTTTTGCAACACCTTTTGCTAAAGTATCTTTTGCATCTTTATTGCTTAATAAATAAGTAACCGCAGCACCAATTAAAATTCCTTTTACTAAAGGAGAGCCAAAAAGCCCTGTTCCTTGAGTTGTTAGCGAACTTAAAAAGCCCGTATTTTGATTGTTGTTTGCAGTATTATTTAAATTATTGTTTGAAACATTATTTAAATATGGATTATAAGAATAATTTTGATTATTATATCCTTGATTAACATTGTAATTTTGATTGTTGTTTAAATATGGATTATTATTATTTGTCATTTTATTTTCTCCTAAAAATTGATTAATTAAAATTCCACTAATTCCAGAAACTATTGCGTTTTTATAATCTTTCCTAGCTATATCATTGCTTGTTTTAATTGCAAAATAGCTAGTAACTCCTACCTTTAAACTTGCTTTTAAATCTTGAGTTGTAAAAAAATTATTAAGACTAGAGCTTAATAAATGATCACTCGGAACTCTATTTGATGTAAGCATAATTTTTACTTCTTAGAGCTTTTTTTAGCTACTTCTTTCTCGCATTTGCAACAAGGTTTAAGTTTTGAGATTTTTAAAATTGCATTTTCTGTCATTTTTCCTGCACTTTTTGCAAAATCTTGAGAATTAAACTCACTTATACTTTTTTTAATACTATCTTTTTTATTATAAATTGTTACTGCAGCTACGCCTAATGCTGCACCTAATATGAATGGAATTGGCATGATAATCTTCCTTTATTTTAAAATATCTTTTAAAAAATTACTAACTAAAGAATCTACATTAAATTCATTAGTCGCAAGGCTTTTTCTTAAAGCCACCTGATACTCATTAACCGAACTAGCCCAAAGTCTAAAAATAAGGTCTTTTAGCTTTTCATCTTTGCAAACATTAGCCGCTATTTTATAAGCTTGAACGATTTCAAATTCTTTTGCTAAAAGTAGCAAATAAGCATCATTTAAACTGCACTCAACTAATAAAGCATTATTATCACTAATTAATAATTGATTTAATTGCTTTTTTGCATTTAAAATATCTTTTAAAATACCATCATTAAAGCAATTAGCATAATACTCATATAGTTTTATGCTAGTTAAATCTAGCTCAAAAGCTCTTCTTATATCGCTGTTTTCTAGTTCTTGCAAAAACTCTTGGTTTTCAAATCTTAGCTCAAGCAATGTTAAGCTCCTTTAAAGCTAGGTTAATCTCATCAATGTTTTTTGCATTGATTAAATTATCAAGGCTTTGTTTTGATATGATTTTATCATCATATAAAATAGTAACCTTGCCTAAGATTTTATTAACTTTAACTTCATTAATCCCTTTTAGATTAAAAACTTCATCAATGTTGTAGCTTTCTAAGTCTTTTAATTCTCTTATCTTGCTAGATATATCAAGTCTTAATCTACCACTTGTGTGATGAGTGATTGTAATGTATTCTAAAACTTCACTTAAAACCTTAGCTTTATCCATTAAAAATCCTTTCGTTTTCAAAAATGATTGTAGTCCCTAAAACTTAAAATAAAATAAAATATATAAGATAATGATAATCAAAAAGTGGCAAAAACTCAATATTTATGCTATTTTGCTAATCTTTTCTATATTAAATTACTAAGGAATTTTATGAAAAAATTATTTTTTATCTCATTTTTTACAACATTTTTGCTATCAAATAATCTAATAAATGGTAAAGTTGATATTAGCATTCAAAATCCAATAATTAGTAAAAGTGAAATCACTTACACAAAATATCCGATAAATAATAAAACCTTATTAATTTTAGCTCCAAATTATCGCTCTAGTGGTAAAACTTTAAATATTACTTTAGACAATCAAGAATATAGCCTTAAAGTGCTTGAAGGAGAATATAAAAAAGAGCAAATTAAACTTGCAAAGCCATCAATTATTAAGCCAAACAAAAAGCTTCAAGAAAGAATTGCTAAAGAATACGATGAAGCAGTGAAAATCTATGCAAAAAGCACCGAAAAAGTATATATTAATAAGCCTTTCATAATCCCTTTAGATAGCGTTATTACAAGCCCTTTTGGAAGTGCTAGGGTGTTTGAAAACACTCTTAAGAGTTATCATTCAGGCACTGATTTTAGAGCAGCAATTGGAGTTAGCATTCCAGCTAGTAATGATGGAGTAGTAGTTATTGCAAAAGATAGATATTATTCAGGTGGTAGCGTTGTGATTGACCATGGATACGGAATTTATTCGCAATATTATCATTTAAGCAAGATTAATGTAAAAGTGGGTGATTTTGTAAAACAATCAGATATTATAGGACTTAGTGGAGATACTGGCAGGGTTAGTGGGCCTCATCTTCATTTTGGAATTGCTATAAAAGGCGTTAGTGTTGATCCACTTGATTTTGTAAATAAATTCAACGCAAAGGCTTTTAATTGATTTTTAGTAAATATTTTGATACTTGGAGTAAAGAGTATTATAAAAAAGGTGTAAAAGTTGGTAAAGATGGGGATTTTTATACAGCTGTTAGTGTTGGAGAGCTTTTTGGCTTTTTGTGTGCTAAAAGATTTATTTTTTTAGTTGATGAAAAGATTTTAAAACTACCTATTGATATAGTAGAAATCGGTGCAAATGAAGGGTATTTATTAAAAGATTTTTTAACATATTTAAAAGATAAACGCCCTGAAATTTATAAGCAAATTAATGTGAAAATCATAGAGCCACACGACAATCTAAGGGCTTTACAAAAAAAGAATTTGAATGTGGAATTTAAACATTATTATTTTGATGATTTTAGTAGTGATAATGCCTTTTTTATCGCAAATGAATTATTTGACGCTTTTGCTTGTGAGCTTTATGATAATCATAAATTTGGCTTCGTTGAAAATGGCAAAATAATCTTTAAAGAGCATAAAAATAGTTATGAATATTTACAAGATAAACTTGAAAAACGCTTGGAATTTTCTCCTATGATATATGATTTTTTAAGTGCTTTAGATAAGAAGTGTAAAGAATTTTATTTTTTAACATTTGATTATTTTTCTACATATTTAAATGATGAGTTTAGTTTAAGAATATTTAAAAATCATCAATTAATTGACCCATTTAACGCTAATTTAGAAGAATTATTTGCAAATTGTGATATTACTTGGAATGTAAATTATGATGAATTGTGCTTTTATTTTGATAAACTTAATCTAAAACATAGCTTTAAAAAACAATCAAGAGCTTTGATGGAATTTGGAGTAGATGAATTTAGCGATATTAAATACGCAAATGCCATTAAATATCTATTTTTTGGCTTTAGCGATAATTTTCATTGTTTAGAATTTAATAAAAACATTAAAGGAGATTAAAATGGATAAAACAAGTAAAGAATTAATAAAAGTTGATGCAAATACTATCAACGAATTAGAAAACGAGCTTTCAAGTTTGCTTAAAACTAGAAATCAAGAGTTAAAAGAACAAATTAAAAAATTAAGCGAAGAGCAAAATAAATTTGAGTATCAATTAAATGATAAATTAAAGAAAATTGAAAAAGCTAAAAGCGAGATAAAACCTAAGTCTAACGCAGCATTAATTACTTTATTAAGTATATTAATAATACTTGTAGTAATTGATGTAGGGATTAGAATTTTTGCTAATTAATCTAGGAAATTCCTAGATTAAATATAATAATCCTTGCAGTCTTTAAAATCGCAAAAAAGCACCGCATCAACGCCTATTAAAGCGGCTTTTTCAATATCGCTAGTATCTTTTATAAAAGATAAAATCTTACTATCAAATAAATATTTTTCTGCTAAAAATACGCTGTCTTTTAAGATTTTAGCATTTGGGATAATGTATTCACAAAGTGCTGCATTTGATTGCAAAACTTCACTTAAAGTATCGCAAAATATAGCTCTTTTAATATTTGGCTTTGATAATATTTCTTCGCTAAATTTTACACAACTTACATTATTTACACTAAGTCCTAATTCAAATTCTAAAGCTGTAAATTGATTTTTTATATAATCTAATCCATAAATTAACATTATTTATCCTTAAGTGCATTTTCTAAAAACAATATTTCATTTATATAATTTTTTTGCAAATATTCTAAATTAATTGAGATTTGCTCTAATTCTTCTAAATTATAATCATTTAATTTTGCTAATAATTCATCGTAATCTAAGGCGAATTCAAAGCCTTTTGCAAAATTAATTTTAGTATTATTATAAATTAGTTCTAAGTCTTTTAAAATTGATATTTGATTTGATATTTTCTCTAGCATATTAATTAAAATTCTTTTTTATTTCATCTAATTCATCTTGGGTATATCCAGCCATAATTCTAGCGTTTTCATTCATATTTTTAATAGGTCTTATTAGGTGTTTGTATTCTAAGAGTAAATCACAAAAATTCTCATTTGTCCCACCTGCGTTTTTATACCATCTATCGCCTTTATTTACATGGCTTATTTCATCGTGCAAGATGATTTTCAAAACTTCTAATAATTTTGATTTTATTTGGTGTTTTGTGCTGCTTATTTTTTTAACCACAAAAGGATTAGCATCAAGCCCACAAGCTTCTAAATGCCTATGCACGACCCCCATTCTAACCTTAAAACTAGAATTAGTAGCTCTCATAGCGTCAAATAAATTAGTATGCACCCCAAAATCTCCGTATTTATATCCAAGCTCATTTAAAGCGTCGTTTAATAGACTAAAGTGTAAGCATTCTTCTTTAGCTATTTCTAAAAAATCACTCGCAAACAAAAGCCCACCGGTATGATAAAATCTATAAGCAGCATCTAATGCAAGGTCAATTGCTGAATATTCAATATGAGCTATTTGGTGCAAGGTCTTTGCTAAAGCATTATCAGAACTTAGTTCTTTTGGTCTTTTAATCCTTGTTGGGTGAATAATCTCAAGGCTTTTTGCATAACTTGGCTCTTCTAAAACTAAAGGCTCGTATTCATTATAAGCTAGGTTATTGCTTAAAAAATCATCGTAAAAATCATCAAATTTAGCTAATTTTTTAGCATAATCACTCTCGCTTAAAACATCAAATAAAGTATGCGAATAATCTTTCATATTAGTCCTTAAAGCTTATAAATGAGATTTTTTATTTTATAAAATCTTTGATAAAAACATAGTTTTACCAAAGATTATTAAAAAGAATTTAAATAAATACTATTTAAATTCTTTTATTGTCTATAAATCTTGATTTTATTTTACGAAATTAATAAATCAATATTTTAACTAAGTCTAATTTAGCTAGATTTTGCGATGGAATTTTTCATATATCTAATAGATTTTAATTTCACATTTGTGTAAATAAAGTGAAATTATTTTTTAAGGAGATAGCCATGAAAAAGGGCTTTACAATGATTGAGTTGATTTTCGTAATCGTAATTTTAGGAATTTTAGCAGCAGTTGCAATTCCAAAACTAAATGCTACAAGAGATGACGCTGAGATAGCAAAACTAAGCACAAATATCTCAACAATTATGGGTGATTTCGCATCTTATTATACCTCTAAGGGCAAATTAGAAGCTCAAGCAGATATTAAGAGAATGACAAACGTTGCTTTAGAAACTGACAACAAAACTTTAAATGTTAAAGGTAAAGGTTGTTTAACATTTACAATAGATACTAAAACACCTTCAAAATTAACAGTTGCTGCAGTAGCTAGTTCAGATACAGTATGCCAAAATGCATTAAAACTTAGTTCAGTTCAAAGTATTTTAACTAGTACTGATGCAACAACAGGTGCAACCAAAACAATTAAAGCTCCAAATGATTCTGTAGATTTTGACTTCGCTGCAAGTGGTGTAAGCTGGTAATATAAACTTAACTAAATAATTTTTAGTTGCCTAGTTAGGTTTATCCTAACTAGGCTTTTTTAAATTTGAAAGGATAAAGATGAAAAAAGCTTTTACAATGATAGAATTAATCTTCGTAATAGTTATTCTAGGTATCTTAGCAGCAGTCGCGATACCTAAACTAAATGCTACGAGAGATGACGCTGAATTAGCTAAAGCAAATACAAATCTTACAACTTTAATTGGAGATATAACGAGCTATTATACCTCTAAAGGAACACTACCTACTAGTAATAATCCACAAGATTTAACAGGTGTTGCTTTATATCATAATAAAAGTTGTGAACCTGCAAGAGCTGGTGGTGCTGCTTGGATGAAAGTAAATAATACTTGTGAATGCTTATTACTAAAATTTGGGACTAATAGTAATGGCGAAGCCTTTTATTCTTTTTCAGCAAAAAAAGGTGCTGGCGATAAAGACCCTACTTGTCAAAAATTTATAGATAATATAAGTAATTCAGGTATATTTGGTAATGGTTATACAAATCATGATTTTAAAACACCAAAAAGCACTTTAGATACTTCGGATATATACTTTAGACTAGGTGGAAGTGGAGTATTATGGTAAAACAAGCCTTCACTATGATAGAGCTTATATTTGTTATTGTAATATTAGGAGCTTTAGCAGCAGTTGCAATTCCTAAACTAAATGCTACAAGAGATGATGCTGAAATAGTAAAATCATCTCAAAACCTTGCTATTTTAATTAGTGATTTAGGCTCTTATTATACAACCCAAACAAATTTTAGCAGTAATTTAAAGGATATGACTTCTCAAAGTCTAAAAGATGATAAGTATTTTACTATTAAAAATACTGATTGTTTAGAAGTTACTACTGATGATTATTTTATAGTGGTAAAAAAACTAAAAACTAGAAGTGAATTATGCAATAAATTATTAGGCTTAGAATCTTTAAAACAAATTCTAACAGGAAGAATTTCAAAAACAAATAATAATTTTACAGATATTTCAAAAAGTGATATTATTTACATTCCTGTTGGTGGAAGTAATGTGGTGTATTAAGAATTTAAATTAGGAATTTAAAATGAATTTCTTATTTTAAATTCCTACAATTTATTATTTATTCTTATTTAATTTTTACAATCAAGCTATAATGAAATCCGCAAAATAGTCTTAAATTTCGTTATGTTGTTTAATTCTAATATTAACTAAATTACTTTTTGATATACTACACTACGAAAAAGCATTGATTTTGATATTAAAAATTACAATAATAGGAGTAAAAATGGGCGAAAACGATATAATTGCAACCAAACAACAAGTAAGAAAAGCTGGAGATAATATAAGAATAGGTATTGCCACTGAAAACGACTATGAGATAGTGTCTTTTTGGAGAAGTGTTCACGCTCAAATAATGTCAAGCTTTGCAACATCAATTAATAGAAAACTAAAAACAAATAAAATTACCCCTATAGTAGTAGCAAGAAGATTAAAAAGGCTAAATTCTGTTGAATACAAGTTAAAAAGATTTCCAGATATGAAGCTTGATAGAATGCAAGATATTGCAGGACTTAGGATAGTATTTACCAATCTTGACAATACTAAAACTTTTCAGCAAATTATGGAACAAACCTATCTTAAAGGTATAAAAAAATTTAAACTTTTACGAACTAGTGATTATATCAATAAACCAAAAGATGATGGATACCGCTCAATCCATCAGATTTATGAATATCAAGATACGACAAAAAGAGCCTTAGAATTGCAACTTAGAACACAATTGCAGCATTTTTGGGCTACAGCAGTGGAAGTTTTAGGAATAACTAGTAAATCAAAAATCAAGCAAGGTGAAGGGGAAGAACAATATAAAGAATTTTTTAGATTATCAAGTGCTTTGTTTTGTATGATAGAACAAACAAAAATTCACGAAAATTATAATAAATTTACACAACAAGAAATATGCCAAAAGATTTTAGAACTAGATAAAAAATACAACATATTAGCAATGCTTTCTGGACTTTTAGTATCTAGCAAAAACATTGAAGAATTTCAAAAAAAGATACATTATTATTTTGTAATAGACCTTGATATGAATACAAGGCGTTTAAGGATTACTGGATATAAAAAATCAGATTTTGAAAAAGCTAAAGAATATTATGATTTTTTAGAACAAAAATCAAAAAATGCAAACAATACTGATGTAGTGCTTGTATCATCAGACAAAATTAAAACCCTAAGGAAAGCCTATCCTAACTATTATTTAGATAGTAGAGAATTTGTAGAAGTTATCAAAGCAGCTATCAAAGAAAACATTAAATCTTAAATTATAATTTAGATAAAAACTAATTGAAAAATGGAATTTAAAACTATATATTTATTTTAAATTCCTAAATTAAATTCTTAATATAGTTAAAACGAGTATTTAGCTTCTAATCTAGTTTTATAAGTTTTAATATTTTTCATATAGGTCTTAGTAATCGCATAATCATAAAATGCGCTAAATTTTAATTGCTTAGAATATTTATAAACAATTTTTGGCATTAATTCTGTTTGCTTATATTTAGCTAAATCAAGCTTTACCCCGCCATTAATTATGCTAAATAAAAAATTAAAATTATCATATTTATAAGATATATTTGAATACAAATATTCTCTTTTACCTATTCCACCATAAAATCCATCTATTATCGTTTTTCCCGAATGCAAAAGCAATCCTTTATCATGCCAAGTTACAAAACTTGCTTTATCCTTTTTGCCATAATTTATATAGCCTAACTCAAAATCAAAATTCTTAAATCCGACTAGAATTTCAACGCCATAAAATACAGAATTACTTGCATTTAGAGAAGTTTTGTAATTTTGCTTTAATGATATGCTAGTTAGTTGAGAATTAAAAGAATAATGATAACTCTTCTTATCTCCTAAATAACTTTTCAAATCCACTCCATAAAAAATAGCAAAATCATTAAGATAATCAGCACCTAAAGTAAGATTTATTAAATCATTATGATAATTAATATTTAGCCCATAAAGGTTTTGATTATAGATTTGTGATTTTAAATTCTTTGGCAGATTTGTGGCTTTCAGTGGTATTTTATAAGATATTTGATTTATTGCTTTTTCGTTTATCAAACTACTTTCACTCAAATCAAAATTATCTACAAAATAAGCATTTATATTTGTATTATCTAAAGAATGATTATCAATTAAAAACGAAGTAACCAAAACCCCATCATTAAACATACTAGGCACTTTTAATCTACCAAAACTAAAGCTTGTATTAAAATTAGTATAAGTTAAATTCGCTTCTTTTAAATGAAAATTATCATTAGTATTAATATAAGCATTATTTGAATAACTAAAAGATTTTGTATCATATCTAAACACCGCATTAGCCTTGTAATTATCAGCTAAATTTAGGCTTAATTTATAATCTAATCTAATTTTGTGTGCTGGTTGAGTTAAAGCAATATCCTTAACTCTAGTAGTATCATAGCGATACCTTAAAAACCCATCTAAATCTACATTTTTTATTGATTGTTCTAAACTAAGTGCATTAGCACAAACAGCAACTAAACTTAAAGAAATTGTTGTTTTAATATTCATTTTTATCCTTTTTTATGAGAATGATAAATATTATTAAAACAAACTTATATTTAAATTAATTATCATAATAAATATTAAATAATATGATAATTTAAATTCTTTAAGAATTATTTTTTATATATCAAATTAAGTTTTAAATTCTCATAATAAAATGAATAATAAATATTATTCTTTTTAATAATTTCATAAGTTTATTAGTTTAAAATATTAAATATAAAAATTAATTTTATTTTAAGGAGTTATATGAAAAAGTTATTTTTAAGTTGTCTTATATCATCTTTTGCATTAGCAAATAGTATGTACTTAAATAAAGATGTTGAAATTAAACTTGATGGTAAAATAATAGGAACTGCTAGTTTATTAGCACCTGTAAAAGTCATTTCAAGCAATAACGATACTAGCAAAGTTGAGCTAATTGGATATGTTAATGATAATTATCAAGAAGAAATAGTTAAAAGTTTTTCTCAAATTGAAAATTATATGAGTTTTCACGATAACAATGACAATCCAACATACAAAGGTGACGCTAATCCATACATTAAAATGCTTGAAGTGTTGCAAGATGAATATGGAGAAAATTGGCATAAAGTAAGCATAACTTTTGATGTAAATTCAAATGATTTAGTAGCTAGCAAAGATGAAATCTTTAAAAATGCAAAAAGTTTTTACGAGCAAACTTGCTCGCCTTGTCATTTGTTGCACGATACCAAAGAATATTCGGTAAATCAATGGCCTTCAAATCTTGAAAGTATGATAAGTTCTGGTTATGTGGAGCTAAGCAAGGATGAAAAAAGCTTAATTATTAAATATTTACAAAATCACGCAAAAGACATTAAATAAAGGAGAAGAATATGAAAAGAAGAAGTTTTTTAAAACTAAGTGCAGTAGCAGGAGTTGGATTACAAGCTAGCAAAATTGAAGGTATTAAAGATACAATTTTTGATGATAAAAAGGCTTTAGTATCTGATAGATTTGGTAGTTTTTACGCAAATATTAATAGTTCTCAAATCGTTAGCGTTACACCTTTTGAAGGAGATAAATTCCCTAATACTATGAATAATTGTGTTCCAGATAGAACACAGAACGAAAGCCGTGTTTTATATCCTTGTGTTAGAAAAAGCTACCTAGAAGGAAAAAAGAAAAACGATTTAAGGGGTGAAGAAGAATTTGTAAGAGTTAGTTGGGAAACAGCACTTGATTTAGCAGCAAAAGCGCTTAAAGAAAACTTTGACAAATATGGCCCTGAAGCTATATATGGCGAATGCTATTGGTGGGGTGGCTGGGGTAAAATTAGCTGGGGAAGAACCACAGCTCATAGAATGTTAAAAATCCTAGGTGGATATGTTGAAGAAAGTGGAGACTATTCAACCGGTGCTGGTATGGTAATATTACCACATATTTTTGGCTCAAACACCGTTTATGAAGCACCTACAACTTGGAAAAGTATTTTAGAAAATGCAAAAAGTGTTGTATTTTGGGGAACTGACCCACTAGTAACAAATCAAATTGCAGTTGGCACACCAACTCACACTAATTATGAATATTTCACAAAATTAAAAGAACTAAGTAAAGCAGGAAAAATCAAAACTTATAGCATAGATGTATATGCTAATAATACAAATCGTTATATTGAAAGTGAATTAATATCAGTTCGCCCTAATACAGACACTGCAATGATGATAGGAATGTGTTGTTATTTATATGAAAGTGGAAAATATGCAAAAGATTTCATTAAAAAATATACGGTTGGCTTTAATAAATTTAAAGAATACTTCATGGGCGAAAATGATGGAATAAAAAAAGATTTAACTTGGGCTAGCAATATTTGTGGAGTAGATACAACAACATTAAAAAAATTAGCAGATGATTTATGCGATAATAAATCAATAATTATTGCAGGTCGTGCAATACAAAGACAAGACCACGGCGAGCAAGCACATTGGATGATAACAATACTAGCAACAATGTTAGGGCATATAGGAAACAAGGGTTGTGGATTTGAGTTTAGTTTAGGATATTATTCTCAAGGTGCTGATAAATTTATAGCACCTACTTTAAAAGGACTTTCATCTATTCCAAGCGATGATTTAGGAGACGAAAATAGTCCTTGGAAAAAATTTGAAAACATAACAATTCCAAGTTCAAGAAGTATTGACGCTATGCTAAACCCAGGTAAAATAATTGACCAAAATGGTAAAAAAATAAAACTTCCACATATTAAAGTAGCATTTAATGCTAGTGGGTCATTTTTTACTCGCCATCAAGATGTAAATCGTGCTATTGAAGGATTTAAAAAGGTTGATACGATTATTACAGCTGAACCATTTTGGACTTCACAAGCAAAATTAAGTGATATTGTTTTACCTGTTGCTATTGAGCCTGAGCGTTATGATATAGAAGCTAGTACAAATTCTGAATATATTTTCTTAAATAAGCCTGTAATTGAACCTATGGGAGAGAGTAAAAGCGATTTTTGGATTTGTAAAGAAATTTGTAAAAGATGGGGAGTAGAAGAAATATTTACAGAAGGAAAAGCAACCGAGCTTGATTGGATGAAATATATTTATAACGACGCTTTACAACAAGGAAAATCATTAGGATATGATATGCCAACTTTCGATGAAGCACTTAATAAAGGATTTGTTAGATTTGATAAAGTAAATAAAGATACAGAGTATTACACAAGACTTAGTGATTTTGTAAGCAATCCGCATAAATATAGATTAGGAACACCAAGTGGAAAGATTGAGATTTTCTCTCCAACAATTGCAAAAATGGGTTATGATGATTGTTTAGGTCATCCTGCTTGGTTTGAACCATTTGAGTGGGTTGGTAACAAAGAACAAATTAAAAAATATCCAATTGCTGTTGTAAGTCCTCATTCTAGATTTAGACTACACTCTCAGCTAAATAACTCACTTATTAGAAATTATGCTGAAGTAAATGGCAGAGAGCCTATGATAATTCATCCTGATACTGCAAAAGCAAGAGGTATTAAAACAGGCGATATTGTAAGAGTATATAATGATAGGGGCGAAATTTTAGCAGGTGCATTAGTAAGTGATATTGTAAGGGCTGATACTATTATAATTTGTGAAGGTGCTTGGTATGACCCTGAAGTTTATGGGAAAAAATCACTTTGTCAGCACGGATGCGTAAATGTGCTAACTCGTGATAAAGGAACATCAAAACTAGCTCAATCAAACACAGCTCACACAACCTTAGTAGAGATTGAAAAATTCAAAGGTGTTATTAGACCTTTAAGAGCATTTTCTAAGCCAAAAATCATTCAAGGTTAAATAAAAAGCGAGATTTATTCTCGCTTTTAAATTCCAACTCCAATACTTCATAAAATAATGCAGCCATATATTAAGATTACTAAAATAAAAGAAGAGTCAATAAATACAAAAAACGAATCAAACAACAATTCATCTTTTAAATACATATAAAAATAATAAGCATTTGCAAATATAATAAATATAGAATTAGTAGTTATATCTAAGGCTAAAAAAGTGGTTAAATGCTTAAATACAAAAATACAATAAGCGTAAAAAATTACACTCAATACGAAAATAAAAAAATCAACTTTATTAAAAAATCTTACCATTTTAAATTCCTTTTATTTTCATACTATCAAAAATAAAAGGAATTAGCTAGAAAAATTAATTTTGCACTTTTTATAATTTAATCTATTTTATATTCACACGCTACTTGATAGCCTAAATCACAAGCTTTTCTTACATATTCCTTAGCCAAGCTTTTATTAGTATCATAATAAAAGTTACCTAAGTTATTGCAAGCTATAGCCTCTCCTAAATTACAAGCTTTTTCATAAAGCATTTTCGCTCTTTCTTTATTGTTTTCTTTCGTATAATAAATATTTCCTAAATTAGTGCAAGCATTTAAATATCTTAAATTACAAGATTTTTCATAATAACTCTTTATTTCATTCATTAATGCAGGATTTTGGCTTTGCTCTAACATATATGCTATATTGTGGCATGATATAGGCTCATTATTATTACAAGCTAACATATAATAATTAATCCCTTTAGTAAATTCTTCCTTACTTTTAGCACTATAAATATAAGCAGTTCCTAATTCCATACAAGCTGACATATAATTAAGCTCGCAAGACTTTTCTAAATACTTAATAGATTCTGCTATTTGCATTTCTTTTGCCTTAGCAATTCCTATGTTATAACAATCATTTGCATTGTTACAAATTACTTGATTATTAGCAAAACAAGCACTAACACAAAATGCCAATACTAAAAACTTTTTCATCAACACTCCTTTTAATTTTGCGTATCTTAGCATATTTTACAAAGATTTTACATTGTAGAAATCTTAACAATTTTTTTTAGTCTATAATTAGCCCAATTTTTTAAAAAGGAAAGGTAATGGCAAGAGAAAACATTATTATAACGATACTTTTTGCTATCGTTTGTGTTGGCTTTTTGTTTTGGGGTTATAGCACCACAAATTATTATATATTCTTCACAATTGCTGCAATTTTTGGAATATTTTTAGCATTCAATATAGGTGCAAACGATGTTGCAAATGCTTTTGGAACGAGTGTTGGAGCAAAAACTCTTAGCATAAAACAAGCTTTAATAATAGCTGCGATATTTGAATTTAGCGGAGCATTTTTTGCTGGTGCTGAAGTAACTGCTACTATTAGAAGTGGTATTGTAAGCGTTAAAGAAAACATAGAACCTATGCACTTTGCTTATGTTATGATGAGTGCTTTGTGTGCTGCTAGTGTTTGGATTTTTATAGCTACTTATAAATCTTTACCTGTTAGTTCAACTCATTCAATAGTAGGCGGGATTTTAGGTGCTGCACTAGCTTTAGGTTTCATAGCCGAAAATAACGCTACTCAAGTTAGCTGGGGTGGGATAGGAACTATTGTTGCTAGTTGGTTTATCTCTCCTGTATTAGGTGGGGTTTTGAGTTATTTTGTTTATTCATTAGTTTATAAATTCATTGTAGTTCCTACTAAAGAAAAAGAAAATACTTTAAAACAAATCAAAAAAGATAAAGCAGAGTATAAAAAACAATATATAGATGAATTTATGCAAAGCGAAAAATCTAAGCAATATAGTGAGCTTTACGGCATTTTGCTTAACGAAAAAGGCGAATACGCAAATAAATTAAAAGAATTTACAAAAAAAGAAAAAGCAGTTGATGTAGCAGGATTTTTAAGCAAACGCATACCTGTTTTAGCTACTTTAATAGCTTTTGTAATTTCATCTATGTTATTTTTTAAAGCCTTAAATAATGTTGATACAGGACTTAGTCATTTTAGTATAGGATTAATCATCTTATTAATTTGTATTAGTGCTTATATAATTTGTGTAGGAATTATTAATATTATGAAAAAAGGCGAACCAAAAAAAGCAGTAAATCGTATTTTTTCATGGTTTCAAATATTTACAGCTTGCACATTTGCCTTTTCTCACGGAGCAAACGATATTTCAAACGCAGTTGGACCATTTGCTGCGATTTTAGATATTTTACACACAAATACAATAAATCCAACTTCAGCAGTGCCTACTATTGTAATGTTAGTATTTGGTATTTCACTAGTTGCTGGGCTTTGGTTTTTAGGCAAAAGCGTTATTAAAACCGTTGGCAAAAGCCTAGCAAAAATCAAGCCTACCACAGGTTTTAGTGCCGAGTTTGCATCAGCTATTGTAATACTTCTAGCAACTCAACTAGGAATTCCAATCAGCTCAACTCATATTCTAATAGGTGCGGTATTAGGAATTGGAGTATTTAACAAAAACGCAAATTGGAAAATGATGAAGCCAATAGGCTTAGCGTGGATGATAACCTTACCTGCTAGTGCTTTAATTTCGGCATTTTTCTTAAGCTTACTTTATTATTTATTTTAGGAGATTTAATGAATCAAATTCAAGATGATATTTTAAAGACAAAAGAAGGCAAAAAATCCTTTAAAAACGCAATCATTAGCTGTTGGCTAGGAACTGCTATGGAATATGCTGATTTTGTTTTATACGGCCTTGCAGCTGCAACCGTTTTTGGTAAAGTTTTTTACCCAGAGCAAACTCCCATAATCGCTCTAATGCTTAGTTTTGCAACCTATGGAGTTGGCTTTATTGCTAGACCTATTGGAGCTTTCTTTTTTGGTAGATTAGGAGATAAATATGGTCGTAAAGAAGTTATGATGATAACTATATTTTTAATGGGTGCAGCGACTACTTTAATAGGATTTATCCCATCTTATAATAGCATAGGCATTTTAGCACCTTTATTATTAGTAATTTTAAGATTTTTACAAGGTTTTGGAGCAGGAGCTGAACTTAGCGGTGGAGCTATTATGTTGGGTGAATACGCACCTAGCAAAAATCGTGGTTTAGTATCATCAATCATTGCACTAGGCTCTAATAGTGGGACTTTAATTGCTAGTGGAATTTGGTTTTTACTTGGATTTTTAGATGATAAAGACTTTTTAGAATGGGGCTGGAGATTGCCATTTATATTTAGCTTTTTAATAGCTGCATTTGCCTTATATCTAAGACGCTTTGTAGGAGAAACACCTGTATTTGCAAAACAAAAAGAACAAATGCAAAAACAACGAGAACAAAATTTAAAAACTCACAAAACCGAAAACAAAACTTTTTGGCAAAAGAACAAATCATTTTTTATTATGCTAGGTCTTAGAATGGGAGAAAACGCCCCATCTTATATAGCTCAAAGCTTTTTAGTAGGTTATGTTTATACTATTTTATTATTAGATAAACAAATCGCTACAACAGGGGTTTTAATAGCTTCATTTTTAGGATTTTTGGTTATTCCATTATCTGGATGGCTAAGCGATAAATTTGGTCGTCGCATTATGTATAGGATATTTTGCTTATTATTAATGATTTATGCAGTTCCTGCATTTATGTTACTTGATAGCAAAAATGAAATAATAGTAATTTGTGTAATTGTCGTAGGAATGTGCCTTGCATCTTTAGGGATTTTTGGAGTTCAAGCAGCTTACGGAGTTGAAATGTTTGGGTGCAAAAATCGTTATACAAAAATGGCACTAGCTAAAGAAATCGGTGGCATTTTATCAGGTGGAACTGCACCATTTTTAGCGACTTATTTTATAAATCTAACTCATAATTGGTATTTAATCGCTGCTTATTTTATATTTATGGCAGGAATTGGATTTGTTACTACATTTTTTGCTCCTGAAACTAGGGGTAGAGATTTAAATCTTATTGAAGATGCTATATGAAAATCGTAATTGACACTGATATAGGCAATGGTATTTGTGGGGCTAATACTGATGATGGCTTAGCCCTAGCACTTGCAATTGCTAGTAAAAAGATTGATTTAAAAGCAATAACAACTCTAAGCGGAAATGTGATAAATCACAAAGCTTATGCAGTCGCAAGGAATTTAATTTCTAAATTAGGGATTAAAATTCCTGTATTTTTAGGCTCAAGCAAGGCTTTATTAGAAGATGAAACGCCGTGGAGAAAAAGACTTGATGAGAGTGTTTATAATTTTAAATTAGAACACTTATGGCAAGATTTTAAACCTATTAAACTTTATAAAAACGCTAAATTAAACGCTGTTTATAAATTATGTGAATTAGCAAGAGTTTATAAAAATGAGCTTATTGTTTGTGCTATTGGACCACTTACAAACATAGCTCAAGCTTGTATTTTAGATAATGAGTTTGCAAAAAATGTAAAAGAGATTTTAATTATGGGCGGGGTATTTGATATGAGTAAATACCCTAAAGATACTAATTTTGGTTTTGACCCAGAAGCTGCTAGGATTGTGCTAAGAAGTGGGGCAAAAATCACTCTAGCACCTTACAATATCACAATGCAAACTAGCCTAACTCATAAAGATTTAGAAGAAATAAAAGCAATTAATAATAAATTATGTGATTTTTTATATACAAGTATTAAGCCTTGGATAAGTTATGCAGAGCTTACAAGAAATAGCATTGGCACTTGGATACACGATGCTTTAATAATTGCATATTTACTAGATTCTAGCATTTGTAAAAGCGATGAATATTATGTAGATATAGAAACTTGTGGCGAAGCAAGGGGCAAAAGCTTAAGATATGATAAAAATCTTAATATGAATATAGGCATTGATTTAAGCAAGTTAAACCTAGTAAAGGTTTTAAAAGATATTGATAATGAAAAATTATTAAAGCTAATAAAGGCAACTTTAAATGAATTTAGCAATTGATATAGGCTCAAATACTCTTAAAATAGCTGTATTTGATAAGGTTTTAAAAAACTACGAAAAGGTCTTAAACTTAGGACTATTTTATGAAAACGAGTGTATAAATGATGAAGGAATTAAGGTCTTAATCAATGCACTTGATGAGCTAAATTATGATTTAAGCAAGGCAAAAGTAGTTGCTACTGCAATTTTTAGAAAAAGTAAAAATGCTGATTTAATAGCTAATATGCTTTATCAAAAATACGGCTTTAAATTAAAAATATTAAGCCAAAACGAAGAAGCAAGGCTTACTAGATTAGGGGTTGAAATTTCAATTCAAGGTGATTTTACTTTAGTAGATGTTGGTGGGTATTCAACAGAAATTACAAGTAATGATAAAAAATTATTACTTGATATAGGACTTTTATCTTTTTATAAAAGCGTAAAAGAAAAAAACTTAGATATTAAAGACTACGCATATACACTTTTAAACCCTTATAAAAACGAGCTTAAAAGCTATCCAAGACCAATTGTTCTAGCATCAAAAACGGGAATATTTGCAAAAAGTATTGCAAAAAATATTGCTTATAAAGATATTGATGATTTAGAGTTTCATAATAGCATTGTAAATAAAGATGAATTATATAAATTAATTGATTTTATTAATACAAATAATGCCGAAAAAAGAGATTTAATGCTAGGAGTTAATAGAGATTTTGCAGTGCTTTGCGGGGCTTATTTTATTGATACTTTATTTGATGATTTTGAATTTATCATTTCAGCTTATGGGCTTAAAGAAGGAATTTTATTAGGAGAATAGTATGAAAAAATTATGGGGCGGTAGATTTAGCCAAGCTACGGATAAATTAGTAGAAAATTACACAGCGACTTTGCCACTTGAAAACAGACTTGCTTTAATAGATATAAAAGGAAGCATAGCACACGCAAAAATGCTTGAGCGTCAAAAAATCATAAACTCTCAAGAATTAGCAGAGATTTTAAAAGGCTTAGAAATTATTCAAAACGAATTTATAGAAAATAAATTTGAGTTTAATATAAGCGATGAAGATATTCATATGGCTATTGAAAAAAGACTTAGTATTTTAATAGGTGCAAGTGCTGGCAAACTTCACACTGCAAGAAGTAGAAACGACCAAACCGCACTAGATGGAATATTACAAATGAAAGAATTTGTATTAGGAATTAAAGCTAATTTAAAAGAATTAATGCAAGAGATTTTAAACCAAGCTAAGATAAATTTAGACTTAATTATGCCAGGCTTTACTCATCTTCAAACCGCTCAACCGATTTTATATTCGCATTGGATAATGGCGTATTTTTGGATGTTTAAAAGAGATTATGATAGATTTTTAAATCTATACAACTCATTAAATGAATGTCCGTTAGGCTCGGCTGCACTTGCGGGGACTACTTTTAATATAGATAGATTTTTTAGCGCAAATGAACTTGGCTTTGCAAAGCCAAGTGAAAATAGTATTGATAGTGTTAGCAATAGAGATTATATGCTTGAGTTTTGTAGTGTTAGTGCAATTTGTTTTAGCCATCTTTCACGCCTTTGTGAAGAGCTAATTATTTTTAATTCAAATGATTATAAATTCATTGAGCTAAGTGATGATTTTTGCACGGGTTCAAGCATAATGCCACAGAAAAAAAACCCCGATGTATGCGAAAAAATGCGTGGCAAAACAGGTAGAATTTATGGCAATCTAATCTCAATGCTAACTATTATGAAAGGTTTGCCACTAGCTTATAATACCGATATGAGCGAAGATAAAGCAAGTGTTTATGATACTCAAGATACCATAAAAGATAGTCTAATAATAATTACAAAACTAATTGCAAAAATGAAACCAATTAAAGAAAATATGCTAAGAGCAGCTGCTAATGGATATTCAAATGCTACTGATTTGGCTGATTATTTAGCTAAAAAAGGTGTGCCATTTAGAAAAGCTCACGAAATTACGGGAAAATTAGTAAGCTATGCAATCTCAAAAAAACTTAAATTAGATGAATTAAGCTTAGATGAATTAAGGCTTGAGTGTGATTTGATTGAAGATGATATTTATAAAGCAATTGATTTAAAAACTTGCGTTGATTTAAGAAATTCTTATGGTGGGACATCAGAAAACGCAGTAAAAACCCAACTCCTAAACGCTCAAAAAACATTAGAAAATCTAGGAATTTAATTTTAAACTATGTTTAAAGATAGTAAAAGCTATCTTTAAACTTGAAATTTATTATCTTAATAATTAAGCTTTTTATTTATATCTAATCATATTTTAAATTCATAAAACCTAGATTATAACAAATCACAATGCAACTAAAATATCAACCTAAAGGAGCAAAAAGAATTTGTAATTTTATCTTAGTATTAAAGTAATCTAAGTTATATTCTAGTGTTTTATACCCTAAACTACCATCAAAAAGTGGATATATAAGCCAAACTTCACTAACTTTAAAAGCTATTGCATAGGCAAATAATTGATATAAATCAGCTTGGCTAATATCACTTAACTTATTTATGATTTTATACTTTGTATCAGCGATGATTGTTTTATCTTTAAGCTCAATTAAAATATCAGGTCGCATTAAACAACGCTCATTTTGACCATCTTTTATTAAGTGTTTTTTTAATAATTGAGCACTTATTTTTATATTTGGGTTGTGTTTTTTAAGCATAAAAGCTACATAATCTTCAAAAAGTCTATTCATATCAAAAAGCAAAGCATAAGCGTTATTATCCCCCGCAAATGGTGTAAAACTAAAACCATTTAAAAATAACTTACACCATAAAAGTATGTTTTCATAATAACTATAATGCTTATTTTTTACACTAAATTCACATTTTTTAATATCAATTAAACTAATATCATCAAAAGTCTTTAAATATTTTAAAATCTTTTTATTTTGACTTAGTTTTTTTAAATGAAATAATGTAGTTTTTATAGTTTGATTTATCGCATTGTCTATGATATATTCATCATTTTCGGTAAAAAATCGCTCTTTATGAATTAAGTTATGTTTTAAATTCTCATTAAAAAGCAATTTGCCTTTTAAAGTTGTTCTATTTTCAGCTATTTTTATATAATCACTCATAAGCCCTTTATTTAAAAGCACGAAAAGTTCTTCTAAAAACATTTCAACAAAGACTTCAAAAAGTGGCATTTTTTCATCTTTTAGCGTTGTTTTAAGCGATTTTTTAAACGGACTTTTTTGTAAAGTTCTTAAAAGTTCTAAAAGTAGCTGCTTGGGATTTAACTCTCTTTCTTTACAATCCTTAAACATCTCATCTTTTAGCTCATAAGCCTTGCTTAAATCTATTCTTGGCATTATCTCATTACTTGGTTTTGAAACCTTAGGATAAATTTCTAAAACCCCACTTTTTGTCTTTATAAGCCCTACATAATTTCTTACTTTTAGCTTATTTTTGCCGACTATTCTTAAAAACTCTGGGTTATTTTCAGCAAAGCTCATAAGCTCATTTAAAAACTCATCGTTATCAAGTGAGCTTATTATTTCGTGTTCGTGGGCTATTTTATTTGCCATAGATTTTATTAAACCAATCTTTTGTTAATTTATCCAAAAACTTATTATTTATGCGTAAAACTTCTTGATTTAACATATTTTTACTTACTATCAATTCTTCATTATCATTAAGCACCGATTTTATCTGCGAATAATCATTATAAAAATACTCTTCTAAAAGTGGTAAAATCTTATTTCTAAACACAACTTTAAGCTCATCAATTTTGTTTATACCCATAAAATACGAATGTCCGATAAGCTTTTCATCTCCTATTAAACATTCAATTCTTTCATTCATTTTATTTAATAATTCTTGAAGATTTATCCCATCGCAATTAGAATTTAAAAGATCACTATTAGGCATAATCTTTTTAAACTCAAACCTACGCCTTAATGCCGTATCAAGGGTAGTGATACTCTTATCAGCTGTATTCATAGTGCCTATTATATAAACATTATTTGGCACACCAAAACTCTCTTTACTATATGGCAACACTACTTCTAGCTCTTCAGCATTTCCTAGTCTTTTACTAGGCTCAATAAGTGTGATAAGCTCTCCAAAAATCTTACTAATATTCCCACGATTTATCTCATCAATAATGATTATATAAGGCTTTAAATCTTCTTTTTGATTTTTATAATTATCTTTTTTCTCAAACTCAAAAAGCTTTTTATAAAGCATAAAATAATATATTGCATTACCATGATAAATACTTTTGCTTTCAAACTTTGGCTTTATATCTTTATAGCTTTTTATATTTCCTATTTTAAATTCTTTGTAATCACGCTTAATTATATCAAGTGTTAATCTTTGTCCGCTTTGTGTTGCTCCACCAAGTCTAAAAGAATAACAACACCCATTTTTATCATAATAAACGCTATGAATATTTACACCCTTTTCTAACTCAAATTCCTTATTTTGGTCTAAAAACTCACTTTTTATATACTCAGCAAAATAATTGATAAGCTTATCAAAATCTAGCTCATTTGGAGTAGAGTAATTTATATAATTTTGCTTAGCTTTATTACATAAAGCCTTAAAAACACCATCATCTATCATATACTTTAGCTCTTCGTTGTCAAAATCAGGTCTAATTCCTTCTACAAATTCTTCATATCCATAGCTTTGATGAAAAGTGATAAATACGATTTGTCCGTTTTCTACATACTCTTTAAACTTTTTTTGCATTGCTTGTCTTGTGTTAATTTCGTTTGTTTGAGTTGAAAAATCTTCGCCCAAAATCTCTAAAGCTATATTTATAGTATCATAAGTCTTACCAACCCCTGGTGCTCCATATAAAATCTGATTTAACGGATATTTTTTCATAGGTATTTTACTCCTTTATTTTTTCATATAATATTTAAAAAACTTCATAATATATTAACTAGATAAAGTATAACAAATTTAACAATATCACTTACAAAAATTATGCAATATCTTAAATCTAAATCAAAATTAAAAAGTAGAAAATGATAAATATTTTTAATAAGGTAGTAATTTAAAACAATCATAAATATTTTTTATGCTAGTTTTTTGATTTTGCTTAGTTTTTATAAAAAAGGTGCTAAGGATAGCACCTTTTTTGTTATTACAAATAATCTTTAAAACTATTGTAATAATTTAGTCGTTTTTTAAGATAGCTAATGCTATCTTAAAAACTCCTATTATTACTATTGTAATAATCTCATTACGTTTTGTTGAACAGCGTTAGCTTGGCTCATTGCATATACACCTGATTGAGCTAGGATTTGGTGTTTACTAAATGTAGCACTCTCAGATGCAAAGTCAACATCTCTAATATTACTTTCAGCTGATTTAACATTTACTTGAGTAACTG